>JBAPVZ010000148.1:0-2404 GCA_049283435.1 Candidatus Dormiibacterota bacterium | reverse complement strand
CCTCACCGGTGACGACGTGCGCCGGCCCGGCGATGTCTCGCAGGCGGGAGAGCAATTCGGGCATGGTCACGAGCGTAGGACTTTGGCATTGAGGGGACCCAGCGCTCGTGACCAGGTGGGAAGGCTCCTCGGAGGCGACGCTCATCACGCTCGGCGACATCGGCTGCAGCGAGCACTACGTTCACCCGCCGAACGGGAGCTTTCCGCTGGCCGGCTCGAGCTGGATCTTCACCGACACGACGTCGACGCAGACGAAGATTCCCGCCTACGCGATCGTGCTCGCGATCGTCTTCTTCGTCTTCTGCCTGCTCGGGGCTGCTCTTCCGGCTGATGAAGGAGCGGGTGACGACGGGATACGTCGTCGTCGGCGTCCAGGGTCCGGGGCTCTACCACGCGACGCAGATCCCCTACCAGGGTCCGTACACGCTGGCCGACGTGAACGATCGCGTGAGGCTACATCCGGCAGCTCGTCGCCAATCTCCCGCCGGCGACCTGATCGCGCTGCGCTCGGTTGGCTGTGCGTCCGTGGCGCCGGAGGACAGACTGGACGCATGCGCACGATCACGCTCGAAGAGCACGTCGCCACGCCCGCGTTCATGGAAGGCCCGGGCCGTCAGCTGCGTGCGATGGCCGACTCGATACGCGATCACCCCGAGGCGGCGGCGGGCGTCGGGAAGCTCGTCGAGCGGCTCCTCGACGTGGGGGACGGCCGCCTCGCGGAGATGGACGCGGCCGCGATCGACGTGCAGGTGCTCTCGCTCACCTCTCCGGGCACCGAGCAGCTGCCGGCGGTCGAGGCGACGGCGCTCGCGCGCTCGGTCAACGACGCGCTCGCCGGCGCGGTCGCCGCGCACCCCGACCGGTTCGCCGCCTTCGCGGCGCTGCCGACCGCCGATCCGACCGGCGCCGCCGGCGAGCTGACGCGCGCGGTCCGCGAGCTCGGCTTCCCCGGTGCGCAGATCAACGGCCACACCGGCGGTCGGTACCTCGACGACGAGTTCTTCTGGCCGATCCTGGAGCGCACGGAGCAGCTGTCGGTGCCGATCTACCTGCACCCGACGCCGCCCCCGGGGCCGGTCGCCGCCGCCTATGCGGGCAACTATTCGCCGGGCGTCGCGGGCGTCTTCGCGACGTCGGCCTGGGGCTGGCACATCGAGACCGCGTTCCACGTCATCCGGCTGATCCTCGGCGGTGCGCTCGATCGCTTCCCGCGGCTGCAATTCGTCGTCGGGCATCTGGGCGAGGTGCTGCCGTTCATGCTGCCGCGCCTGGAGCTGGCGCTCCCGTCGCAGCTCACGAAGCTCGCCCGGCCCTTCTCCGCCTACCTGCGCGAGAACCTGCACTACACGGTGAGCGGATTCAACTGGACGCCGGCATTCCTGGATCTGTTCCTGGAGGTCGGGGTCGACCGGATCATGTTCTCGGCCGACCATCCCTACCAGTCGATGGCGGAGGCGCGCGACTTCCTGGACCACCTGCCGGTGAGCCTCGGCGATCGCGAGCGGATCGCCCACGGCAACGCCGAGCGGCTCCTCGGACTGTAGGGGGGACCGTGTATCACCGGCGATACGATCGGTGGGTGAACGTGAGCATTCGGGAGCTTCGCAACCACGGCGGCGACGTGATCGCACGCGTCGAGGCGGGCGAGCGGCGGACCGTGACCCGGGACGGTGAGCCGGTCGCCAGCCTGCAGCCGGTCCGGCGTCAGGCGCTCGCGGCCTCGGTGCTGCTCGAGCATTGGCGCCATCTCCCGGTCGTCGACCTCGAACGACTTCGCGCCGATCTGGACACGATCATCGATTCGCGACGGTGACGAACGAACCGCGTTCCCGGTCGACGGCCGGCCTCCTCGATGCATCCACGGTCGTCCAGCTGGCGCGGGTGCGGGATGCGTCCGCACTCCCGGTAGAACCGATGATCTCGGCGATCACGCTCGCGGAGCTCTCGGTTGGACCCCTCGTCGCCGCTACTGAGCAGGAGCGCGAGGCCCGCCTCGCGCACCTCCAGCAGGCCGAGCCGGACTTCGACGCGCTGCCCTTCGACGCGCCGTCGGCCCGCGCGTTCGGCAGGGTCGCCGCGTCACTTCGCAGATCGGGCCGGAAGGCGCAGGCTCGTGCTTACGACGCGCTCATCGCCGCCACGGCACTGGCGCACGACCTGCCCGTGTACACCTGCAATCCCGCCGGCTTCAATGGCATCGATGGGCTCCATGTGATCGCAGTGCCGCTCCCGTGAGCAGCCTGGCGCAGCTGCTGACCCTGCGCCGCCATGTCGAGCGCCTGCTTGGCGTACCGGCGAAGCGTGTCTGCCCGACGGGCGGCGGTTGGTCGATGTCGGTGCGCGGCATGGTCGAGCTGACGGACGGCCGCCGCGTCTTCGCGAAGCTGGGCGACCTGGGCGACAC
>JBAPVZ010000147.1:0-4766 GCA_049283435.1 Candidatus Dormiibacterota bacterium | reverse complement strand
GCCGGCGAACGAGCGCAGCACTGCGGCGCGCAAGGCGGCCCGCCGCCGATCCTTGTCACCCTTCGCGTCGACGGCGCGGCGATCTCGCGAGAACTCGGTGGATTCCGGGAGCTCGCCGGCCCTCTCGCGCCGGTGCCCCAAACGTAAGGCGCGGAGGCCGAGCGACGAGAACGACGTCGCCACGAGCGCCGGGGGGGCGTTCTTCAAGATCATCAGGAGTCGATTCCGGTCCACGTGGAAGAGGAAGAAGTCGGACCACTCGCCGCTGGTCGCGCTGTGATCGTGGTCGACGACGGCACGTGGGTCGTACTCGACGCGCCAACCGCGCAGGCGCAGGCGCCAGCTCAGATAGGTGTCCTCGTAGTACATGAAGAACGAGTCGTCGAAGGTGCCCACGTCTTCGAGGGCCGCGCGTCGCAGCAGCGCGGCCGCTCCGCAGAACGCGAACACCTCCTCGGCCTGCTCGTACTGACCGTCGTCGTGCTCCCCCGTGCCGCGATCGCCACCGCTTCCGTCGCTCAGGAGCAGGCCCCCGGCGTTCTGGATCACGTCCGGTCGATCGGCGAAGACGAGCTTGCCCGTCACCGCGCCGATTCTCGCGTCCTGTTCGACCGTGTCCACGAGCGCGGCCAACCATCCGGGACGGACGCGAGTATCCGTATTCAGCAGGACCAGGTGCTCGCCGGCGACCGCCCGCATGGCCAGGTTGCTGGCCGCCGCGAACCCGAGGTTCCGCGTGCAGGTGATGAGGCGAACCCACCGATGGTCACGGCGGAGGTGGGCAACCGATCCGTCCTGCGAGGCGTTGTCGACGACGGTCACGTCGAAGCCGCCCGCGACCTCCTGCCCGCGCAGCGCATCCAGACAGGCATCCAGCTGGTGGAGCCCGTTGTAGTTGACGATGATCACGGACACGGCCGGCCGCGCGAGCACCTGGTCAGCCATTGGGCGCGCTCGGATCTCGGAGGCTGCTTGCCGCGAGATGCAGCGACCGGTGAGCGAGTGGGCGCAACGACTGCGCCAATTCACCAGGCCGGCCGGGAATGACGCGCATCAAATCGTCAGGTATCGTACGTCCGCGCCCGGTGGCCTGCCGCTCCGCCCACCACCCTGGATTCGACCACCCACCAGATGGTGGGGTCGGAGGCGCGGCGGTACACTGCGGCAAGCATGCCCCGCGCGGAATCCTGGCCGAGGACGATCGTCTACGTCGAGGTCGACGCGTTCCGCACGGCCGTGCACGAGCGGGACGACCCCTCCCTGCGCGGCCTGCCGATCGCGATCGCCGGCAAGACCCGGCAGGCGCGGGTGGTCGCCGTCTCGCCGGCGGCGCGCGCTCAGGGGGTGGCGGACGGCATGCCCCTCGCCGCCGCCCGCGAGCTGGTGCCCGACCTCGTAGTCACCGCCGCCCAACCGGCTCGCTACCGGGAGGCGAATCGGGCGCTGACCGCGGTCTTCCGGCACTTCGCGTCGCCTGAGCGCATGGAGCCGATCGATCTCGGTGCCGCGTACCTGGACGTGACCACGCGCACCCGGCACGGCACGACGTCGCCGGAGGACGCGGTGCGGCGCCTCAAGTTCATGGTCCACGACGAGGTCGGCCTGACCGCGAGCGTCGGCGCCTCGACGAGCAAGCTGGTCGCCCGCATCGCCGGCGGCTCGCGGGGGCCGGACGGCATCGTGCTCGTCCGCCCCGGCGAGGAGGCCGACTTCCTCGCCCCGCTGCCCCTCCGTGCGCTCGGCGGGCTCGGCCCGAGGACGGAGGAGCGCCTGCAGCAGCTCGGGGTGCGCACCCTCGGCGATCTGGCCGCGTACGACACCAGCCGGCTCGTCGCGCTGCTCGGCTCCGGCGGCGGCATGCTGCAGCGCCTCTCGCAGGGGCGCGACCGCTCGCCGGTGGAGACCGGGCGCGGCGCCAAGACGATCAGCGCGGAGGCGACGTTCCCGCGCCTCGTCAGCCGGCGCGACGAGCTCGAGGAAGGGCTCCAGGACCTCGTGCAACGCGTCACCGAGCGGCTCCGGATCGAGGCCGTCCGCTCGCGCACCGTCTACGTCAAGCTCCGGCTGCAGGACACCCGGCTCGTCAGCCGGCAGGTGAGCCGGGGCACGGCGACCGACGACGAAGCGGAGATCCTCGCCTCGGCGCGCGCCGCCCTGCGCAAGTCGTACACCGAGGGCATGCCGGTCAAGCTGCTCGGCGTCGGGCTGAGCGGGCTCGAGCACCCCCACCCCGACCATCAGCTGACGCTGTTCGACTGACCGCGCTCGGGGCCTCGAGCTGCCGGATTTCGCATCCGTCCGCGGGCGGGTTACACTGCCCGCAACCACGACGAGCGTGCTTTTGGGGAGAGCCTACTCATGGGTCGACGGGTGTTCGCGCTGCTGCTCCTGGCCGGGCTCTTGGTCGCGGCCTGCGGCAGCTCGCCGAGCGGCGGCCAGGGTTCGGGGCCCAAGAAGGGCGGCACGCTGACGGTCGCGATCGGCATCGATCCCGACACGCTCGACCCGCAGGCGCAGACGACGACGACCGCCTCGCAGATCGTGCTGATGATGGTCGAGACGCTCGTCAAGATCAATACCCAGGGACAGATCGTGCCCGGCCTGGCGACCAAGTGGCAGGCGGCGGCGAACGGCCTCTCCTACACGTTCACGCTGCGCCAGGGCGTGCAGTTCAGCGACGGGGAGTCGTTCGACGCGCAAGCAGTCGTGACGAGCCTGGATCGGGTCAACAGCGCGACGACCTACAAGGCGCAGCCCGGCGTGCTGACCGACATCTCGAACATCGTCGCCGTCGACGCCGATCACGTGCGCGTCGACCTGAAGACGCCGTTCGCCCCCATCCTGCCGGCGCTGACCCAGGCGACGTCGGGCATCCTCGCGCCGAAGTCGCTGACCCAGGACCACAACTCCCTGGCGACCGTCGTCGACCCGATCGGGACCGGCCCCTACATGCTGACCGACCGCCTGAAGAGCGACCACATGACGCTGGCGCGCAACCCCCACTACTGGGGTCCGGCACCGAACTACGCGACGCAGATCTACAAGGTCGTGCCCGAGGACGCATCGCGCGAGTCCCTCGTCAAGGCGGGGCAGGCGCAGGTGGCCGCGCTGCCGCCCGCGAACGACCTGCCGGCGCTGCGCAACGACTCCAGCGTCAAGGTGATCATGGGCCAGAGCGATCGCTCGATCTTCGTCAACATCGACACCCAGGACCCGCACTTGCCGCAGCTCCAGAACCCGAAGGTGCTGCAGGCGATGAACTACGCGGTCAACAAGCAGGCGATCATCAAGAGCGTCCTCTTCGGCGCCGGCTCGGAGGCGACCGCGCCGGTCTCGCCCTCGCTCTTCGGCTACTGCCAGACCGGGCCCTACGCGTACGAGCCGAGCAAGGCGAAGCAGATGCTGCAGCAGGCCGGCGCCGAGGGCCTGACGCTTCGCATGGGCTCACCGCAGGGCCGCTACATCGAGGACTACAACGCCGCCCAGGCGGTCGCCGGCGATCTCCGTGCCGTCGGCCTCAACGTGCAGCTCGGCAACCCGCCCGACTGGCCGACCTACATCGCCACCACCGACGTCCCCGCCGCGCAGGAGCCCTACGACATCTCGCTCGCCGGCTGGGCTCCTCCCTACCTCGACGCCAGCGAGGGCCTGGTTCCGTTCCAGAAGGCGAACTGGCCGCCGGTCGGCTCGAACGGCTCCTGGTACACCGACCCGAAGACCGAAGCGTCGGTCCTATCGGGCAATGCAGGCCTGAGCACGACGCAGCGGAAGACCGACTACTGCACCGCGTTGAAGCAGATCTGGCAGGACGCACCGTGGATCTTCCTCCACTACCAGAAGGCGCCGCTGATCACGACGACGGCGGTGACCGGCGTCACGACGCTGCCGAACGAGCAGTTCAACACGGTGTACGCGAGCCCGGCATAGGGCCGACGGGCGCCGGCTGCACGCCCGGCCTGGGTCTTCCGCGCTCAGCGACCGCCCGCCGGCCGAGCATGGAGGAGGAATTCGATCGTCCCGCCGCTCCCGCGAACCGGGCTCTCGATGCTGGCGACGACGCGCCAACCGGCCGCCTCGACGCCCGTCACCGCCTGCTCCAGCGCCTGCCGGGCGGTCGCCGGGTCGGCGGGCGGCCGGGCGAGCCGCAGCTCGAACGTCGGTTTGACGAGGGCGACGAGGTCGGCGTCGTGCGCGATGCGGAGGCCGTCCAGCTGCGGGATCGCCGCCGCCACCGCGAGATAGGAGAGGTCGAGCGTGATCACCTCGAGCTGGTCCGGCACCAGCGCCGGCGTCAGCTGCCCGAGGTTCGTGCGTTCCAGGTTGACGACCCGCGGATCGATGCGCAGGCTGCCGAGCAGCTGCCCGTAGCCGGCGTCCACCGCATAGACGCGCCGAACGCCCGCTTCGAGCAGGGCGAGCGTGAACCCTCCGGTCGAGGCGCCGGCGTCGAGCGCGATGCGATCCTGCGCCGGCAGGTCGAAGGCTGCGAGGGCGGCCTCCAGCTTCTGCGACCCCCGAGGCCGGTGCGGGGCGGGCATGGTCGGTACACGGCGGCGCGCGGATTTTGGCACGAAGATTCCTCCCTGGGCAGCGTAGGAGCGTGGCGCCCTGTCTCTCAGGCGGGCGCCAGCACCTCGATGCCCTCCTCGCGGGCAGCTGCAGCGAGACTCTCGTCGTAGGTGACGAGCACACCCAGATCGGGACCGATCGCGAGAGCCGTCGCGAGGTGCATCGCATCCAGGGTCCTGAGAGCGTCCGAACCGAGC
>JBAPVZ010000146.1:0-1938 GCA_049283435.1 Candidatus Dormiibacterota bacterium | reverse complement strand
GTTGGGACCCCTGCGGAGGCGTCCGCCCGCAGCCACCTCAGCCGGCGGGACGGGTCAGGAGGGGGTTGGGGACGGGGTCGTGGTCGTGGCCGGTGATGGGGACGGCGACGGCGTCACGGCCGGCAGCGGCGTGTTCGGCGCCGCGACCGTGATCGTGACCGCGTTCGCCGCGTGCTCACTCGAATCCTTCAAGGCAGCGGCCACCTGCAGCTGGTAGGTCTTGCCCGCCTGGAGCGGCTGCGCGAGCTGCACGGTCACGGTCCGCGTCTTCGTGTCGTACGCCGTCTGCGTCGACTGCTGCCCGGCGATCGCGATGGCGCCGGTGACCGTCGCCGGGTCGAGATCGGAGTCGAACGCGACCCGTACCTGGTTCGCCTGCACGCTCAGGGAGACGACCTCAGGCCCACTGTCGAGCGACCGCTGCGCGCCGTCGGTCGCGCCGTGGATGAGCAGATGGCCGCTGGCGGGGTCGCGGACGAGCTGCAACATCTCGTCGTACGCCGTCTCGTGGCTGCCGGTCCTCGTGCTGAGCACGATCCGGACGACGACTTCGCCGGACGGCTGGCTCAGCAGCACGCTGTACCAGGACAGCTCCTGCGATCCGCTGTAGACGAGCGGCAGCGTCGAGAAGTCCTGCTTGCCGCTGGCGTCCAGATAGGTCTGGGCGGTCGCGGTATCGCCGGCGACCCGGGCTTTCATGAACTGACTGACGATGTCGTTCTGGTCGGCCTGCGGGGTCTGCGCGTTGACGACCTGCGCGACGTACGCGTTGCCGTTCTCGACGTAGGCGAACGTCGCGGCGCCCGCCACTGAGGACCAGGTCGCCCGGCTCACGTTCGCCGCCGCGAGCTGGCGAACACCCGACCCGTCGGCGGCGACCGCACTCTGCACGCCGCTGCTGCCGGACAGCAGCAGCAACCCGTTCGACGACCAGCTGACCGTGCTCACGCCCGCCTCCGAGAGGAGCGTCTGCGGCGTGCCGCCGGTCGTCTCCTCGATCGAGGTGCCGTTGACGTAGGTGAGCTGCGAGGAGAGTGGCGACCAGGCCCCGAGCGCGGTCGCGGGACCGATCACCTGGTCCTGGTTCGAGGGCAGGTTGACGATGTGCAGCCCGCTCGTGCCGAGGTACGCGAGCTGCGTTCCGTCCGGCGAGAACTCGGCCATCTGGGGCGCCTCGGCAAGCTTCGCCAGGTTCGGGTTCGCGGAGCTCGCGACGACCTGGCCGACGAGCGTCAGCAGCTGGTTGCCCCGGAACCCGATCGCCGCCGGCGCGACGCCCTGCTGCGTCTGCCCGTCGTAGGCGAGCGAGCCGTTGGCGACGTAGGCCACGCCCTGGGGCCCCGCGGCGACCAGGGTGACGCCGCTCGAGGCGAGGGCCTGGCTCACGCCGCCGGTCGCCGAGTAGGCGGTCAGCTGGCCCTGCGGTCCCACCACGTAGACCGTCGAGCCGTCCGTCGACCAGACCGGTGCCTGGGCGCCGATCGCGCCCAGCTCGTGCACGTTGCCGAGCGGATTCGGGGTGCTCGACGGCGACGGCGACGGCTGGCCCGTCGGCTGCGGTGTCGAGCCCGGTGCCGGCGGCGGCACCGTCACGAACGAGATGCCGGGCGTCGCGGAGGCCTCCGGGATGGGCTGGTGGGTCTGTGTCTGCGCACCCGTCGAGAGCGTCACCTGGTACCGCGTGTTCGGTGCCAGGCCCTTGTTGACGGGCGTGATGTCGAGCGTCTGCGAGTTCACCCAGTGGTAGGTGACTTTCGTTGTCGGCCGGATGTGAATCGCCTGCTGCGTCGTCGTCGGGTCCATCGGTTCGGTGAACTTCAACGTGATCGGCTGGGCGAGCCTGACCGCCTGCGAACGATCCTGCGGGCTCGACACGTACAGCTGCTGGTTGGGGTTCGACGCCTGGCTCAGGATGACCGTCGTGAACACGATCAGCAG
>JBAPVZ010000145.1:0-6711 GCA_049283435.1 Candidatus Dormiibacterota bacterium | reverse complement strand
GTATAGCCTTGCTCGTTCAACAACGCCACTGACGATGCAATCGTCGGGAGAGAATCGACCTTCAGCGCATCGATGTAGCTGGACCTCTCCGCGTACAGCTTCCGGAACACCTGTTCGGCCTGCTTTGGAGTGATGACCGTGCGGGGCGTCGGGGTCGGTGACGCGTCGCCGCTCGCCCACGGCCACTGGCAGGCGCACATGAGGATCGCGACCGCCAGGATCACCGCCCACCAGCGGGTTCTGGTCACCCCCCGTCCGGCAACGCCCCAGGCCGAGCTCGCACGCCCCCTTGCCATCGCGGGGATGCTACCAGAGGCCCGCGGACGGCACCAGGACATTCGCGGCGGGCGCTCGAGCACGGACCCTCAGCCTCGCGCCCATTGTCGCGGCGCGCTCCGCCGCCGCCAGCATCTGCTGCGCCATCGGTTGCAATCCGACCTGGGTCCCCAGCAGTCCTGCGCACGACCGCGGGAACCCGAATCACCGACGCCCGCGCCAGCCGTAGCGCACGGACGGCGAGAATCAGCCGAGCGAGACCATCCGCTCCAGCGCCTGGCGGGCCCGCGCCGCGATCGCGGGGGCCACCCTCACCTCGAACTGGTCCTGCCGCAGCGCCTCCAGGACCTTCACCAGCGTGATCCGCTTCATGTGCCGGCACACGGCGCGCTCGCTGACGGCGTAGAACCGCTTGTCCCGGTCCTCGACCTCCTTGCCGAGGCGGTGCAGCATCCCGATCTCGGTCGCGACGACGAAGGAGCGCCGCGGTGACGCCTGCGCGTGCGCGAGCATCCCCTCGGTCGACAGCACGTGCACTCGCGAGGGGTCGAGATCGCCCGTCGACGCGAGATAGAGGCAGGAGCTGGAGCAGCCGCACTCGGGATGGACGAGCAGGTCGGCATCGTCGTGGTCGGCCCGTGCCTGCTCGATGTCCTCGGTCCGGATCCCTGCATGCACGTGACACTCGCCCGGCCAGACGTGCATTGCCCGGCCGGTGATCCGCTCCAGGTAGGTGCCGAGAAACA
Organism: Candidatus Dormiibacterota bacterium; assembly: GCA_049283435.1. Taxonomy (GTDB): domain Bacteria; phylum Chloroflexota; class Dormibacteria; order Dormibacterales; family Dormibacteraceae; genus CAVTSA01. Next base: position 5,689 of record JBAPVZ010000145.1, on the reverse strand, counting down.
TGTCGGGCGCGAACAGGATCTCCCGGTCGGCGGGAATCGCCTCGATCACGGCGCGCGCATTGCCGGAGGTGCAGCAGTAGTCGCTCTCCGCCTTCACCTCGGCGGTCGTGTTGACGTAGGTGACGACGACCGCGCCCGGGTACTTCGCCTTCCAGGCCCGGAGCTGATCGGCGTCGATCGTGTCCGCGAGCGAGCAGCCGGCTGCCAGGTCAGGCAGCAGCACCCGTCGCTCCGGGTTCAGGATCGCCGCGGTCTCGGCCATGAAGTGGACGCCGCAGAAGACGATCGCCCTCGCGTCGGTGCGCGCGGCCGCCCGAGCCAGCGCGAGCGAGTCGCCGATCACGTCGGCGACGTCCTGCACCTCGGGCACCTGATAGTTGTGCGCGAGGATGACGGCGTCACGCTCCTTCGCGAGGCGCCGGATCTCCTGCTGCAGCGCGGGCACGTCCTGCGGCACGTCGCGAGCGCGATAGTCGGCAGCGTCGCGCTCCAGTACGGCGGTCAGCTCTGCCACGTCCTGGTGACCTCCATCGAGATGTCGAGCGCGGGCGCCGAATGGGTCAGCGCCCCGATCGAGATGCGATCGACGCCGGTCGCCGCGTAGGCACCGATCGTCGCCAGGCTCACGCCGCCCGAAACCTCCAGCTTCGCTCGCCCCTCGGTGCGGCGAACCGCCTCTTCGACGAGCTGCGGGGACATGTTGTCGAGCAGCACCGCCTCCGCCCCCTCGGCAAGCGCCGACTCCAGCTCGTCGAGCGTCTCCACCTCGACCTCGACCGGCAGCCCAGACCTCCTCGCGAGCCGGATGGCCGCCGCCGTCCCTCCCGCGGCGGCGACGTGGTTGTCCTTCACCAGCACGGCGTCGCGAAGGTTGTAGCGGTGGTTCACGCCGCCTCCCATGGCGACCGCGTAGCGCTGGAGCGGTCGCAGTCCGGCCGCCGTCTTGCGCGTGTCGAGAACGGCGACGCCGGGCGCCTGCTCGACGTAGCGCCGAGTCAGGGTCGCGATGCCGGACAGCTGCTGCAGCAGGTTGAGAGCGGTCCGTTCCGCCTCCAGCAGCGAGCGCAGCGACCCACGCACCCGGATCACGACCTGCCGCTCCTCGACGACCGCTCCGTCGGGTAGGAGCCGCTCGAGCTCGATCGCCGGGTCGACCTGCCGGAAGACCTCGGCTGCGATCGGTCCGCCCGCCAGCACCCCGGGCGCCTTGACGAGCACCTCCGCCTCCGCCTGGAGAGACGCCGGCACGACCGCCTCGGTTGTCACGTCGTGCCGATCGGGTCCGAGGTCCTCGTCCAGTGCTTCGCGGATCTTCGCCGCCAGGTAGGCGTCGGTCAGCTGCGGCGGCCCCGGTCGCCGGGTCGTCGTCGACATCGTCACTCCCCTCCGTGAGCCGCGGCCGACGCTTCGTCGGTGTGCCACGGCAGCTCGCGTGCCCAGGTCCCGAGGACCGGGCCGCTGAATCGGTACAGATCACCCGGTCGCCCGACGCGGCCGGCGACCGCTCGCCGACCGACCGGCTCCAGCAGGCCGGACGCGAACAGCGGGCTGAACGCCTTCTTGAAGTTGCCCGTGTTGAGCTTCAACAGCGCCGGGTCCAGGATCGCCGCGTAGACCGCGCGCAGCTCCGGCAGCGTGAACGTCCCCGGGAGCAGCTGGAAGGCGAGCCACGAGTAGCGCAGCTTCGACTGGGCACGGTTCATCGCGACGCAGAGGATGTCGGCGTGGTCGAACGCGAGCGACTCGGCGGGCAGGCCGCGCACCGGGATCCACTCGGCCTGCATGATGCCGCCGCCGGCGATCAGCTCCAGCCCCTCGCTACGCTCCAGCGCGACGTGCGCGACCGAGATCACGCGGCCCCGGGTGTCGCGGTGCGGCGCCCCGAACGTGCCTAGCTGCTCCAGGTACCAGGCTCCGGCATCGAGGCCCGCCTTGTGGCGCAGGGCACGCCGAGCCGCGGCGTCGAACGTCTCCTCCTGACGCACCCGCGCGCCGGGCAACGACCACTTGCCACCGAAGGCCGAGTCCTCCGGCTTGACGAGCAGCACCCGCCAGCCTCGCTGGATCGGCTCGTCCCGCCGCACCGTGAACAGCACGACGTCGACGGTGACCATCGCGTTCGGCTGCAGGTCTGGCGTCCCACGCGCGGGCTGAACGACGTGCATCGAAATTGCACTATAGACGATTCAAATCCTTGAGAAAGGAATCGACAGCGGGCGGCAGCGCGCCGCGGCACGGCCAACCACTGGCGGGAGTCGGGCCGTCAGCGGTGCTGTACGGAGCGACCTGGAAGAGCCCGGGCTCGACGGGCTGGCGGTCCCCCGTCAGACGCGCAACGCTTCGACGGCCATCCGCGCCGCCGAGCCGATCGCCGCGTCGATGGCGGGCTGCCTCTGCGCCAGATCGTCGGCCCTCGTGAACACACCGACCGCGTAGCGGCCCCCGTCCGGATAGGTCACGACTCCAGCTTCGTTGCGCAGCGACGGCAAGGTTCCGGTCTTCCCCGCGATCTTGACCGGATCGGGGAAGCCCGAGGACAGGCGATGTGGCCAGATCTGTCGCGCCATGATCGAGCGGACCTCGGCGCAGGCGGCGGCGGGTCCCGCTTCGTCGCGCCAGATCGCGGCCAGCAGGCCGGTGATGTCTCGCGGCGTCGTCGCGCTCGTGCGAGCCGAGTCGAGCACGGAGAGCCCACGCACCTGTTCCGGCGAGGCCGCGGCGAGCGCTTCGACGTACGGCGCACCGAGCTCGGCCCCAACCGACTCGAAGAGGTCGGCACAGCTCCCGACGAGGCGGGTGCGCTCAGCGCCGCATACCTGCAACGTCTCGTTGACCGCGGCAAGGCCGACGCGCTCGAGCATGGCGTCGGTCGCGGCGTTGTCGCTGAGCGTCATCATCAGCAGGGCGACGTCGCGCCAGGTCGCGGTCACGTCGTCGGCACAGCCACCGGTGCCGATGCCTCCCGTGCGATGCCGAGCCGCGATGGTGGTGCGCTCCGTCGGGTCCAGCCGCCCCGCATCCACCTCGATCGCGTAGCGCAGCACGATCGGGATCTTGAAGACGGACGCGAGCACGACCGGATCGTCGGCACCGCAGCCGATCTCCTGGTCGCCGTCGATCTGGCGAGCGTGGACCCAGCCACGAGCACCCACCCCTCGGAACGCTGCCTGCAAATCGACCGTGCTGCCATGCATTGCCTGAGCCTAGACAGACCACCAACCCCCGCGATGGTCTCCTGGAGTCGGCCCACCAGGGCACCCGAGGACCCGGGGCCACGCGCTACAGTTGGGATTCCATGTCGGTATCCCAAAGTCAGGACAAGGACGACGCGTACGGGCAGGGCCACGCGGAGAGCGTCGTGCGCTCCCAGCACTGGCGAACGGTCGAGAACTCCGCCGGCTACCTCGCTCCCGAGCTGCGCGCCGGCCTCGACGTCCTCGACGTCGGGTGCGGACCAGGGACGATCACGATCGACCTCGCCCGGCGGGTCGCGCCAGGTCGGGTTCTCGGCATCGACGCGTCCGCAGCCGTCGTCGCCCAGGCCCGCCGGCAGGCGACCGAGGCCGGGGTGGAGAACGTCCGGTTCGAGCATGGCGACGTGTACGCCCTGGCGGTGCCGGCCGCGACGTTCGACGTCGTCCACGCACACCAGGTGCTGCTGCACCTGAGCGACCCGGTCGCCGCGCTGCGGGAGATGCTGCGCGTGACGCGACGGGGCGGCATCGTCGCCGCGCGGGACGGCGATTACGGTGGCGCGATGTGGTGGCCACGCGATCCGCGGCTCATGCGCTGGCTGGAGGTTTACCGCGCCGTCGCGCGCGGGAACGGGGCCGAGCCCGACAACGGCCGGCGGCTGCTCGCGCTCGCCCACGCGGCCGGGGCGAGCGACGTGACGCCGAGCGCGTCGATCTGGTGCCATGCGACGCCCGACGAACGCGCCTGGTGGGGTGGAATGTGGGCGGATCGCATCCTCGACTCCCGCATCGCCGAGCAGGCGATCGGCGGTGGCCTGGCGACGCGAGGGGAGCTGGAGGCGATCTCGGCCGGGTGGCGCGAGTGGACGGAAAACCCGGACGGTTGGTTTGCGATCCCGCACGGTGAGATCCTCTGCCGCGTGTGATCGGATGCGCGTGACGCACGTGGCGCGGCGCAGCGCCGGCGCTTCGCCGGCAGTTGGTCGCCTCCGCCGCAGAACGCGGGAAGGCGTCGGCTCGCCGGCGATCGACCTCTTGACGGAGCGACGCCTGTGGGCGGTCACTCAGTACCGCTGTGCCCACCAGCTCTGCTCGGTGTCGTCTCGGTAGATCGTCACCACGTGGCCGTCGTCGAGCAGCAGGCGCAGGTAGGTTCTCGCGATCTCCTGCTCTCGCCACCAGCCGTCCTGGACGCGCCACACCTCCTCCACCCGGTCGACGGGGCGCCAGCGACCGCGCAACCGCACCGACGCCGGCAGATTCCGCTCCAGGCGGAGCTCGACCGGCGCCGGTACGTTCAGCAGTCGAAGTCGATGAGCGCCAGGCGGCGTTCGGGGATGCGACTCCATGGCTCCATCTCGACGACCCGGCCGACCGGGCAGTAGCCGTACCGCGCCTTCAGCTGACGCATGCTGTCCTCCAGCCGGCCTCGCAGCGCCGCCCGCGCGTTCGGCAGCGCGAGCTGCTGCCCGCTCGCCGGAAGGAGTCCCTGCAGCTCGACCCGGAGCTCGCTCAGCGGACCCGGGAACGTCGCGTTCTCGATGACCGGGGCGACGGCCGACCACATTCGCCGCTGGTCTCCGAGCGGCTCCTTGCAGGTGACGGTGTGCGACCACTGGCGCCCTCGCTCGGTCGCGGCGGCGAGCACGATCTGCCGCGCCGTGAGGTCGCGGAACGAAGGGCGGCGGACGAGCCGGCTCAACGTCTGCTGCCAGGCGGCGGCGAGCGCAGGCCGGCTGACGAGCGGCGCCTCCAGGGACAGACGCTCCTCCAGCTGCTGGCGGCGGGGGCGCGGTCGGAGCGGTGCGTCCTCGGCGCCCTGCGCGAGATCCCACGCCAGTGTCCCCTCGGGCCCGAACTGGGCGGCGAGCGCGGAGCGGCGCAGCGCCCGGAGGTCGCCGAGTCTCGCCAGCCCGAGCACGTCCAGCCGTCGCAGCATCTCCGCGGAGACGGGGAGCGCCCCGACCGGTTGCTCGCTGAGGAATCGAGACAACCCTCGCTCGCCGACGACGAATCCCCGCCCCGACGCTGCCTGGTTGGCGGCGAGCAGGGCGACGAAGCGGCTCCGCCCGACACCGACTCGCGGCTCCAGCCGGCTGGGCGCCGTATGCAGCAGCGCGTCGATCGCCCCTTCGACCGAGCGGTAGCAGGTGAGCAGCTCCTGGAGGTCGACGTACACCTCACCTGGCGCTCTGACCTCGACCGTGAACGCGACGAGCTCCAGCGCCTCCACGATCTCGCGCCACACCGCCTCGTCGCGCGCCGGCCGGTCCTCCAGCACGGCGACCGTCGGGCACCGGCCAATCGCATCCGAGAGCGTCTGCTCGGGGCGGATCCCGTAGGCCTGGGCGGCAGGCGAGGCGCAGCGCACGCGGCCGTCGTCACCACCGACGACAGCCGGCTGCCCCCCAAGCTCCGGATGCTCCGCCAGCTCGCAGGCCAGCGGGAACGATGAAACGAGCAGGCACCCCAACATGCGATCGACGATACCAAAC
>JBAPVZ010000144.1:0-15245 GCA_049283435.1 Candidatus Dormiibacterota bacterium | reverse complement strand
GCGTTCGGCCCTCTCGAGAGGCATCGTAGGGCCGAATGCCGGCGCTCGGCACTCTCGAGAGGCGACGTAGCGGCCGGTTGCCGGCGTTCGGCCCTTTCGGGACTGGTAGCGGCCGGTTGCCGGCGTTCGGCCCTTTCGGGAGGCAATGTAGCGGCCGGTTGCCGGCGTTCGAACCTTTCGGGAGGCAACGTAGCGGCCCTTTGCCGGCGTTCGGCCCTCTCGAGAGGCGACGTAGCGGCCGGTTGCCGGCGTTCGGCCCTTTCGGGAGGCAAGGTAGCGGCCGGTTGCCGACGTTCGGCCCCCCTTCCGCAGTGCTCGGTCAGGCGCGGTGGGGCTTCAGCTAGGGCTAGGCCGCCCGGTCGACGGCGCCGGCGACACGTAGGAGGAGACCGTCCCTGGGGCGGAGCGTGATCGAGGGGTCGAGCACCGGTTCGTGCTCGCCCTCGTAGGTGAAGTTCCAGCGGCGGCAGATCGTCGCCAGCACCACGACCGACTCCACGGTCGCGAACGTGTTGCCCGGGCAGCGCCGCGGTCCGGTGGAGAACGGGATGTAGGCGCAGCGATGGAGGCGATGCGCGAGCCCGTCGCTCCATCGCTCGGGGTCGAACTCGAGCGGGCGCTCGTAGAGCCGCTCGTCGCGATGCAGCAGCCACGGGCTCATGAAGATCGTCGTCCTCGCCGGCACTCGGTAGGGGCCGACCCGCGTGTCGCGCACGGCCATCCGGCCGAACGCCCAGCCGGGCGGGTAGAGCCGCAGCGACTCGTGCACGACGTTGCCGAGCTGGGGAAGGTTGCGCACGTCGGCGTTCGTCGCCGGGCGCCCCCCCAGCACCGTGTCGAGCTCGTCGAGCACGCGCTGACGGACTTTGGGGTATCTCGTCAGCAGGTACAGCGTCCAGGTCAACGTCATCGCGGTCGTCTCGTGCCCGGCGAAGAACAGCGGCAGCGCGGTGAGCTTCACCTCCTCGTTCGTCAGGGCGTGCCCGTCGTCGCCGGGGGTCCGGACCAGTCGCGATAGCAGGTCCTCGCCGGGCGCGCCCCGCCGGCGCCGATCGTCGATGATGCCGTCGAGCAGGTGATCGAGCCGGCGGAGCGAGCGGAGGAGACGGAGATTGCCGAGCGTCGGCAGCACGACGGGCAGCGGGGACCGCGTCGCCACCCGGCGGTTGAAGTCGTCCATGATCTGGTCCACGATGTCGCCCGCCTCGGCCGCTTCGGTCGCGACCTCGACGTCGAACACGGTCTCGGCCAGGATCTCCAGCGTGAGGCGGCGCATCGCCGTCGCCATCTCGACCGCCTCACCGGGTCCCCAGGCGTCGGCCATTCGCTCGGCGAGGCGCACCATCGTCTCCGCATAGCCGGCCATCCGGTCCGGGTGCAGGAGCGGCTGCGTCAGGCGGCGCTGCTCGAGCCAGTCGTCGCTCTCCGAGAGCAGAAGCTGCTTGCGCAGGACGGGATGGAAGAGGTCGGTGAGGTAGTCCTTGCTGTAGTCGTCGGCGCGCTTCACCATGACCGTCTCGATGAGGTCCGGGCGCTGCAGGTAGACCGCCGTCTTGCGACCCATCTGGAAGGGGACGAAATCCCCGTAGCCCGCGCAGCGGCCGAGAAAGCCGAGCCGATCCTCGCTGATCTCCTGCAGCGAGCGCCGGGGCGAGAGCGGGGGCGGCCCGGCCGGCCACGGCTGCGCCGCGTCCTGCGCTGCCCGGCTGTCCTCGCCCGGCATCGGTCCGATCACGTCCTGCATCTCTCGTCTCCCACCAAACCGCCTGACCAGGACCAGCCCCCCACATGCTGGACGCTACGCGATCTGCCTCAGCGCACCGCCTCGTACGCTCGCCACTCGATTGCCCGCTCGCGCGTGGCCGGACGGTCCAGGGTGCCGAATCGCGCCTCGGCCCAATCCCGGGTCGCCGCCGCCGCCCGCCGCCGCTCGGCCTCGGCGAGATGGCGGTTCGAGGAGTGGATGCCCCGCTCCCACTGATCGATCATCTGGCGGAGCGTCGCCTGCCGTTCCGCGATGACTGTCGGCAGCTCGCGTCCCCGCCAGCCGAGGTGCCGGAAGCAGGCGTCCACCGCGTCGGGATCGCGCACACCGAGCGGGGCATGGGGTGGGACGCCGGCGACCTGATGGAAATGTGCACGCACTTCCGCCTCCTCGGTCGTCCGATCGCGGCCGCGCACGAGCTCGACGAGAAGCCGGCCTCCCGGTCGGAGGATTCGGACCGTCTCCGCAATCGCATCCTGCCAGGCCGGGATGAGATGCAGGACGTGGCAGAACAGCGCCGATCCGAACCGCGCCTCGCCGAAAGGCAGCGCGAGCGCGTCGGCACGTAACAGCGGGAATGGCAGCCGTCCCTCGCCCTTCGTGAGCAGCCTGGCCAGCATCGGCGCCGAGGGATCGATGCCGACGACATCGATCCCCGCCTCGTGGAGTGGCAGCGAGATGCGCCCGGTGCCGACGCCGACCTCGAGACAGGGCTGCGCGTCGTGTAGCTCGCTGCGCAGCGTCGCCGTGAGCTGCCGCATCGAGGTCTCACCGATGCCGCGAGTCTCGTCGTACTCCGTCGCGAGCTGCTCGTCGAACACTCCCGACGGTCCCGCAGGCTGCGCCGTGCTCACCAGAATCTAGTTTGCCCGAAGTCGCCGAGCGCGCGCGGGCGCTGAGCCGAAGACCGCTCAGGCGGTGCGCTGGGGAGCGGCGGCCGGCTCGGCGACGAGCGGCCGGCTGTCCTCCTTCCAGCGCTGCAGGAAGCGCTCGCTCGGCAGGAGGAGCGCGAGCGGCACCGTCAGCACGACGATCACGACCTGGAGGAGCATCGCGGTGGCGAGACCCCAATGGTCGGCGGCGAGGCCGGTCACCGGCACGCCGATCGCGCCGGTCATGAAGCCGACGCCGAGGACCAGCCCGGAGGCGAGTCCTGCTCGCGCGGCGAGCAGCTCCTGTGCGATCAGCAGCATGAGCGGCGCGGTCGAAGCGGCGAGCAGCCCGACGAGCGCGCCGGTGACGAATGCTTGCGGGCCGGGGAAGAGGACGAACAGCAAAATCACGGGAATGCTGAGGACGAGCGAGCCGATCACGACCGTGCGCCGACCGAAGCGATCCGCGAGGGACCCGCAGCCGACGGTGCCGGCGGCGCTCGCCAGGACGACGGTCGTCGCGAGCGGCCCGTAGAACCACGGCTGGTACCCGAGCTGGTGGTACCAGGTCGGGATGTACGCCTCGATGGTTATCGTCGTCCAGCTGCGCGACATCATCATCACGATCGTCGCGACGAGCGGCACCAGGGGGAGCGCACGCTGGACCGCCGCCCGTCGCCCCGGCGTCGACGCCCTCGGCTCCCGGGCCGGACGCCCGCGGATGCTGCTCATCCAGGCGAGCAGCAAGGCGGAGCAGACGAGGCCGGGCACGAGGAGCAGCGCGGTCCCGTGCAGGCCGAGCAGGCCGAACACGATGACGCCGAGTAGCGGTCCCAGCGCGACGCCGACCGTTCCCCCGGACACGTAGACGGCCATCGCGACGTTCGAGTTCTTGGAGGGCAGGATCTTGCGCACGGTGACGGCGCCGAGCGGGTGGAAGAAGCCCGAGCCGAGACCGGCGATCCCCGCCGCCACCACGATCGCAGGGAAGCTCGGCGCGAATCCGAGCACCGCGAACCAGGCGGCGGTCCAGAGCATCGCGCCGCCGACGAAGCGCGTCCCCCAGCGGTCGGCGACGAGGCCGAAGAAGGGCTGGGACAGCGACGAGGCGCCCGTGTACGCGAACGAGAGGATGCCGACCGTCGCCAGGTCGAGGTGGAAGCGTCCGATGAGGATCGGATAGAGGATCGGGATCACGCCGACGTAGCTGTCGACGGTCATGTGCCCGAACATCAGGGCGACCAGGCGGCCGTTGCGCAGGGCGGCGATGATGCCACGCATCAGCCGGCGATTCTCCGTCGCAGGCTACGCCGAGAACCCCTCCCAACCATCAATTGTATTGTAACAAAGAGGGATAGCCGCGGGAGGCGAGGTGGCGGCGACGCGGTCCAGGAGGTGAAGGGTGGAAGCCCATCCCGCCGGAGTCCGGGCAGGCACCGTCGATGACGAGACGATGGCGGCGAGCGTCAGCTCCGGGCATGATGGCTGCGCTGCCCGCGGCCGCCCCCCGAGGACTGGCGTTCGGGCACCGCCAGGACGAGTGGCGTGATGACGAGCGCCATCGCCGCGAAGATCAGGAACGCGTGGCCGAGCGAGCTGGCCTCGGTGCCGCCGGAGCCGATCGCCGCCGCGGTCACCGTGATCGCGAGGATGCCGCCGGTCTGCCGGAACATCGCGCGCAAGCCGGAGATCGCCGCGACCTGATCCGGCATCAGCTGGATGACGGCGTTGTTCGACGCCGGTCCGGCGACGCCGACGCCGAGCCCGCAGACGAGGGACGACATGCCGAGCCAGAGAAACGCATTGCCCCCGATCGGTGGCAGGGGGAGCAGGAGAAGGCCGAGCCCGAGCAGGACGAAGCCGACGATCATCGGTTTGCGATATCCGGTCCGGCGCAGCAGCATCGCGCTGACGACGGACAGGGTGGCCATCCCGACTGCGCGCACGGACAGGAGCGAGCCGGCGACGAGGGGCGACTCGCCGTACCGGAGCTGGGCGAACAACGGCACCAGAGAGAAGATGCCGAACGCGGCGGCGCCGTAGAAGATGTTGATGCAGTTGACGACCAGGAACTCCCTGCGCTGCAGCAGTGCGGGGGGAAGGATCGCATGCGGCGTGCGACGCTGGGCGTAGACGAAGACGATGCCGAGCACGACGCCGAGGGCGATCTCGGCCCACGGCAGCACGCCGCCGCCGCCCTGCCCGAGCTGGCTGATCCCGAGCATCAGACAGATGATGGTCGCGCCCATCAGGATCGCGCCCGCGACGTCGATGCGCGGGCGGGTCGCCGGTTTGCTCGCCGGGAGCAGCAGGAAGAGCAGCACGAGTAGCACCGCACCGACCGGGACGTTGACGAAGAAGACGTCGCGCCACGACCAGTTGGTCACGATGAAACCGCCCAGCGTCGGGCCGATCAGCGCGCCGAGCGGGAAGAACGAGCTGATGAGCCCGATCGCACGATCGCGGTCCTTCGTGAAGAGGTCGGAGACGACGCCGGTCGTCGACGGCATCAGGCCACCGCCACCCAGGGCCTGCAGGAAGCGCAGCGCGATCAGCAGGTACACGTTGTTGACGAGGCCGGCGAGCAGCGAGGAGACGGTGAAGAGGGCGACGAAGACCAGGAACATGCGACGCCGGCCGACCGCGTCGCTGAGGCGACCGGCGATCGGCAGCGCGACGATCTGGCCGAGGCTGTAGATCGTCAACGTCCACGTGCTCCAGGTGAGCGTCGTGTGCAGCTCGCGCGTCATGGTGGGGAGCGCGGTCGCGACGATCGTGCCGTCGATCGACCCCATGAGCACGGCGAAGCTCACGAGCATGAAGATCACGTACCGGCTGCTGCCGGTGACCGGACGGGGACGCGGTGGTGCTGGGGTCTCGGGAGCGTGGTCGGGCAGAGACGTCATGCCCGACGGCGAAGCGCCCCCACGTGCGTCTCTGCGGATCGGTCAGTCAAGACTCGATGATGCCACGCAGCGCCGTCCGGTTGACCCGGCGCCGGTGGGAGCCGGGAGGCCGGGCGACTATGCTGGCCCGAGCCGGCACCGCGACGGGTGGCGGCCGCCACGGGCCCCGTCGATGACCCCGGGGTGCCAGACGTCGCGCAGGGGAGGATGCCGGTGGCACAGGGTGAGGACGGGATCTGGGAGTACGTCGACGCCAAGCAGGAGCGTTTCGTCGCGCTCAGCGACCGCGTCTGGGGCATGCCGGAGCTCTGCTTCATGGAGGAGCAGTCGGTCGCGGAGCACATCCAGGCGCTGGAGACGGAGGGCTTCCGGGTGACCCGGAACCTCGCCGGCATGCCGACCGCGGTGCTCGCCGAGGCGGGCGAGGGGGGGCCGGTGGTGGCGATCCTCGGTGAGTACGACGCGCTGCCCGGGCTGAGCCAGGAGGCGGGCGTGGCCGAGCCGAAGCCGCTCGGGGGTGACGGCTACGGTCACGGCTGCGGGCACAACCTGCTTGGCGCCGGCTCCCTGCTGGCGGCGACCGCGGTGAAGGACTACCTGGCGGCGAACGGCATGCCCGGGCGCGTCCGCTATTACGGCTGCCCGGCCGAAGAGGGCGGGTCGGCGAAGGGCTTCATGGTGCGCGCCGGCGTGTTCGAGGACGTCGACGTCGCCGTCTCCTGGCACCCGTCCTCGTTCGCGGGCGTCACCGAGGCGCGGGCGCTCGCCAACCAGGAGATCCTCTTCACCTTCCACGGTCGATCCGCGCACGCCGCCGCGGCGCCCCACCTGGGCCGCAGCGCGCTCGACGCCGTCGAGCTGATGAACGTCGGCGTCAACTACCTGCGGGAGCACATGCCGGACAGCGCTCGCGTCCACTACGCGGTCATGGACGCCGGCGGCATCGCGCCCAACGTGGTCCAGGCCAGGACGCAGGTGCGGCAGCTCATCCGTGCCGTCGACCTCGCCGAGCTGCTGCCGCTCGTCGAGCGTGTACGCAAGATCGCGCAGGGCGCCGCGTTGATGACCGGGACGACGGTGGAGGAGCGGGTCCTGAGCGGAGACTCCAACCTGCTCGCCAACCGGCCGCTGGAGCGGGCCATGCAGGAAGCGCTGGAGCGGCTCGGCCCCCCCGACTTCGACGAGGAGGATCGGGCCATCGCAGCCATGTTCCAGAGGACGATGGACCGCGAGGACATCGTCGCCCAGTACCGGCGGGTGGGCCTCGAGCCGCGCTTCGACACGGTCCTCTGCGACCGCATCGTGCCCGCCGGCGCGAAGGGTGCGGGCGGGTCCGGCTCGACCGACGTCGGGGATGTGAGCTGGGTCGTGCCGACGGTCCAGGCGCACGGCGCGACCTGGACGATCGGAACGCCCGGTCACTCCTGGCAGGTGACGGGCCAGGGCAAGACGGAGCACGCCCACAAGGGGATGGTGCACGCGGCCAAGGCGATGGCCAGCACCGCTCTGGTCGCGCTCGGCGACGCCGAGCTCCGAGCCGACGCCAAGGCGGAGCTCGCCGAGCGCACCGAGCGCACGCCGTACCGGTCGCTGCTGCCTCCGGGCCTGGAGCCCGCCCTGGACGTCAGCCGGTAGGGGCGCGGTCGGTACGCGATTATGCTGGCGGGACGGTGGCCCTCCGAGGGGCTGGAGAGCGCGCGCAACGCGCAGGAGGGATGACGCGTGGCACAGGGTGACGATGAGATCTGGGAGTACGTCGACGCGAAGAAGGGTCCCTTCATCGCGTTGAGCGATCGGGTGTGGGGCACACCGGAGCTGTGCTACACCGAGGAGCAGTCGGTTGCGGAGCACACCCGAGTGCTGGAGGCTGAGGGCTTCCGGGTGACGCGCAACGTCGCCGGGATCCCGACCGCCGTCATCGGCGAGGCGGGCGAGGGTGGTCCCGTCGTCGCGATCCTCGGCGAGTACGACGCGCTGCCCGGGCTGAGCCAGGAGGCGGGAGTCGCGGAGCCGCGGCCGCTGCCGGGGAGCGGCAACGGGCACGGCTGTGGCCACAACCTGCTCGGCGCCGGCTCGCTGCTGGCGGCGACGGCGGTGAAGGACTACCTGGCGGCGAAGGGGCTGCCGGGGCGGGTTCGGTACTACGGCTGCCCCGCTGAGGAGGGCGGCGCTGCGAAAGGCTTCATGGTCCGTTCGGGCGCCTTCGGTGACGTCGATGCGGCCGTCTCCTGGCACCCCTCGTCGTTCGCCGGGGTCACCGAGGCGAAGTCGCTCGCCAACACCCGCATCGACTTCACGTTCCACGGACGGTCGGCGCATGCCGCTGGCGCTCCGCATCTCGGACGGAGCGCGCTGGACGCGGTGGAGCTGATGAACGTCGGGGTGAACTACCTGCGGGAGCACATGCCGGACAGTGCGCGCATCCACTACGCGCTGCTCGACGCGGGTGGCATCGCGCCCAACGTCGTCCAGGCGAAGGCCAAGGTCCGCTACCTGATCCGGGCCGCTGATCTCGGCGAGCTGACGCCGCTCGTCGAGCGCGTGCGCAAGGTCGCCGACGGGGCGGCGCTGATGACCGAGACGACGGTCGAGACGCGTGTGTTGGGCGCGGTCTCCAACCTGCTCGCCAACGAGCCGCTGGAGCGCACCATGCAGGACGCGATGGAGCGCCTGGGTCCGCCCGACTTCGACGAGGAGGATCGGGCGATCGCGGCCCTGTTCCAGGCGACGATGGATCGGAACGACATCGTCGCGACCTACCGGCGCGCCGGCCTCGAGCCTCGCTTCGACACCGTGCTCTGCGACGCGATCGTGCCGCGCGAAGCCCGGGGCCAGGGCGGCAACGGCTCGACCGACGTCGGGGACGTGAGCTGGGCCGTGCCGACGGTCCAGGCGCACGGCGCGACCTGGACGATCGGGACGCCGGGTCATTCCTGGCAGGTGACCGGGCAGGGCAAGACCGAGCACGCGAAGAAGGGGATGGTCCACGCCGCCAAGACGATGGCGAGCACCGCGCTGGTCGCGCTGACCGACGCCCAGGTGCGGGCCGAGGCGAAGCGGGACCTGGATCGGCGCACGACCGTCCAGCCGTACGTGTCGCCGCTGCCGGCGGGCGTCGAGCCGCCGCTGGACATGAGCCGGAGCGCCTGAACTCTCCGGGGCACTCTTCAACCCCGTTCCCGCGGGGGATCCGGCGTGAGGAGCAGCGGCAGCGGACGATCCGGAGAGACTCGAGGAGGGGAAGACGACCATGCCGTCGAAAGACGACGAGATCTGGGCTTACGTCGACGCGAAGAGAGACGAGTTCGTCGCGCTGAGCGACCGCGTCTGGGGAATGCCGGAGCTGAACTTCGCGGAGGAGCGGTCGGGCGCCGAGCACGCCAGGGCGCTGGAGCGCGAAGGGTTCCGGGTGACCCGGAACGTCGGCGGGCTCCCGACGGCCGTGATCGGGGAGGCAGGCGACGGTGGACCGGTTGTCGGAATCCTCGGCGAGTACGACGCGCTGCCCGGGCTGAGCCAGGAGGCGGGCGTCGCGGAGCCGCGGCCGGTCGCCGAGGGCGGCAACGGCCACGGGTGCGGCCACAACCTGCTCGGCGCCGGGTCGCTGCTGGCCGCGACGGCGGTCAAGGACTACCTGGCGGCGAAGGGGCTAGCGGGTCGGGTGCGCTACTACGGCTGCCCGGCCGAGGAGGGTGGTTCGGGCAAGGCGTTCATGGTGCGCGCCGGCGCGTTCGACGACGTCGACGTCGCGGTGTCCTGGCATCCGTCTTCGTTCATCGGTGTGTTCGACGCGGCAGCGCTCGCGAACACGATGATCGACTTCGCGTTCACCGGTCGGGCGTCGCACGCCGCGGCGGCACCGGAGCTGGGGCGCAGCGCGCTCGACGCTGTGGAGCTGATGAATGTCGGGGTGAACTACCTGCGCGAGCACATGTCGGACCGCGCGCGCATCCACTACGCGGTGCTCGACACGGGCGGCATCGCACCGAACGTGGTGCAGGCGAAGGCGAACGTTCGCTACATGATCCGCGGCGTCGACCTCGCCGAGGTGACGTCGCTCCTGGAACGGGTGCGCAAGGTGGCGGATGGCGCGGCGCTGATGACCGAAACGAGTGTCGAGGGCCGCATTCGCACCGGCATGTCGAACCTGGTCGGCAACGCGCCGCTGGAGCGAACGATGCAAGCGATCCTGGAGCGCCTCGGGCCGCCTGACTTCGACGACGAAGACCGCGCGATCGCTGCCATGTTCCAGGCCACGTTTCGGCCGGAGGACATCGCTGCCGCTTACCGGAGGGAGGGCTTGCAGCCTCGTTCCGACGCGGTGCTGTGCGACGGAGTCACCCCGCTCGACGCGAAGGGCGAGGGGGGCCGCGGGTCGACCGACGTCGGCGACGTCAGCTGGGTCGTCCCGACCGTGCAGACGCGTGGCGCGACGGCAGCCATCGGCACGCCAGGCCACTCCTGGCAGATAACCGGTCAGGGGAAGACCGAGCACGCGAAGAAGGGGATGGTGCAAGCCGCCAAGGCGATGGCGAGCACGGCCCTGGTCGCGCTGACCGACGCGCAGCTTCGCGAGGACGCGAAGCAGGAGCTTCGCGAGCGCACCGGCGGTCCCTACCAGTCGCCGGTGCCGGACGGAGTCGAGCCGCCGCTCGACTTCAGCCGGGGCGCCTGACCGAAGACCGGTAATTGCCGGCAGGTGGTTGGGACGCGCTTCCTCAAGCGCTCCATCGCGGGCCAACGGCTGGATGGGAGTCGCGGTGGCGGACCACGGCCCGGACTCCGCAGGCTCCCATCAGCGCCGGCTCGCCGATCAGGTGAAGAACTCGCGCAGGACCGGGTCCAGCGCCTCGGGGGCAGCGCCATGCGTCTGCCCGGGCAGGAGTCGAGACGAGGCATGGGGGATCGCCGCGGTGACGGCGTGGACCGTGTCGTGCATCCACGGCCAGCTGTCCTCGCCCCCGAGGATGAGCGCGGGCACGTCGATCGTCGCCAGGCGTTGGGCCGGCATCACCCCGCCACGGCCCAGGGCGAGGTCGTGGGGCAGCGTCACTCCGATCGCCTCGAACATCGCGAAGCTGGGATCGGCGCGCCATGCCTCGATCGCCTCTTTCGGCATCCCGACGGCGCGTTCGTTGAACAGTGCGATCGCGTCTCCGGGTCGACCGGCGGCGACGAGTTCGCGCACCTCTGCCTCCACTTGCGCGGTGAGGCGCTGACGTTCGGGGTCGATCGTGTACGGCGGCTCGTAGGCGGCAACCTTGCGGATGCCGGCGCCGGCGGCCGCCGCCTCGAGCGCGATGCAGGCGCCCGACGAGTGGCCGAACAGGAAGGTGCGGCCCCCGGCGGCGGCGATGATCGCGGCGACGTCCTCAACCTCGCGCTCGGGGGCGTACGGCTGCCGGTCCTCGCTCTCGCCCCGGCCGCGGCGGTCGTAGGCGTAGATGGTGAAGTACGCGCCCAGCGCGCCCATCGCCGGGACGACCATCCGCCGGTCGGTCAGCGCACCGCTGACGACGACCAGCGGTGGCCCGCTGCCCAGGCGCTCGAACGCGAGGCGCGTGCCGTCGGCCGAGGTCGCGTACTCCGCCACCGAGATGTTCTCCATGGTTCCGCGCTCCTATTCAGTCTGCGAAGGCGGCGTACGTCGCCGTCGAGAAGTCCTGTAGCCAGCCCTGCGGGTAGGGCCCGCCCAGCAGCCGCTGCGTGAAGAGGATCTCGACGAGGTCTTCCGCGCGGTCCATGTAGGTCGAAGTCCCCGATCCCCCGGTCCACCCGTAGCGGCCGACGCCGCTGCCGAGCTCCCGGCGGCGCACGACGACGCTGCCCCCGAAGCCCCAGCCGAGCTCGTCGCCGAGCGGGCGACCATCCGGCATCTGCTGCGGCGTCAGCTGGTCGCTCGTCATCAGCTCGACCGACGCGCGCGAGAGGATGCGCCCGCCGGCCGCGCGTCCCTTGCGGAGGAGCATCTGGAAGAACGCGTGGCAGTCGTCGACCGTCGAGACCAGCCCGCCGGCTCCGCTCGGGAAGATCGCCGGGCGGCTCCAGTGGCCAGTGCGCGGCTCGTCGTCGACGATCAGCTCGTCCGACCCTGGCCGGCGATCGTAGCTGGTCGCCAGGCGGTCGAGCTTCTCGCCTGGCACATGGAAGCCCGTGTCGCGCATGCCGAGCGGGCCGAGCAGGCGCTCCTCCAGCAACGACGCGAACGACGTGTGCGCGGCCCTGGCGAGGAGCACCGAGGCGACCTCGAGACCGTGGTGGTAGAGCCAGCCCTCGCCCGGCTGGTGCATGAGCGGCAGCTCGCCTAATCGCCGCAAGTATTCGTCCGGTGCGAGCTGCGGGGGCGTCGGGCTCGGCATCAGGCCGGCTTCGGCCATCGCGTGCACGATGGGCAGGTCGCCGGCGGTGAACGGGACGCCGAACCCGAACCCGAACGTCAGCAGGTCGCGCAGCGTGATCGGGCGCTTCGCGGGCTCGGTGTCGGCGAGCGGTCCGTCCAGCCGGCGCAGCACCCGGCGATTCGCGAGCTCGGGGAGCCACTCGTCGAGGGGGTCGTCGAGGCGCAGCACGCAGTCCTCGACGAGCAGCATCGCCGCCGCCGCCGTGATCGGCTTCGACGACGACGCGATGCGGAAGATCGTGTCCCGGCGCATCGGGGTGCCGGTGCCCGCGGTGAGGGTGCCGAGCGTCTCGACGTGCGTCTCGCCGTGGCGGCTGACGAGCGCGACGAGCCCGGGGAGGTCCCCCGAAACCACGTGGCGCGCGAGCACGTCATGGAGGCGGCGAAGGCCCGCCTGTGTGAATCCGGTCATCGGTCGCGGTTCCCCTCGGCTCGCGTTCAGTCGGAGAAGTCCGGGACGGCGCCGTGCGGATCGGGGTTCCGGTCCTTGGGCTCCTCCCAAGCCTCCTGCCTGCCGAGTGCGGTCAGATCCAGGAAGTAGTACGACCCGCCGGTCGACTCGGCGCCGCGCGCGAACTGGGAGTAGGTGTGGAAGATGCGGTCACCGTCGCGGAGGAAGCAGCTCAGTCCGGGCACCTCGCCGGCTTCGGCGTCGGGCAGAGCGCGGTAGTTGTACTCCGGCGGAGCCACGGCCGGATCGATCGTGACGTGGAAGTCGTAGTTGAAATCGCTGCCGAAGGACGAGTACCACGGAAACGACCACCCGCGCCGCCGTTTGTAGTCTTCGATCTTCGCGATCGGCGCGCGCGAGACGTGGGCAAACGAAGTCTGGCGGCTGTGCAGGTGGTCGAACAGGCCCTGGGACATCTCGTCCGCGCCCGCGGTACAGCTCGAGCAGCCGTCCTCCCAGGTCGGGTCGAACATGAAGTGACCGACCATGAGCTGGCGGCGACCCTCGAAGAGGTCGAGCAGCGAAACGCGACCGTCCGGCCCTTCGAACTCGTAGTGCTTCTCGATCTCGACCATCGGCAGCTGCCGCCGCTCCACGTTGAGCGCATCGCGGGCACGGGTGGCCGCCTTCTCCTTTTCCAGCAGCGCCTTGCGGGCCGCGACCCATTCCTCGCGGCTGACGATTGCGGGTAGTGCCACCGTGCATGACCTCCTTCGTGTGTCGTTGGTTCGGCCGACTTCGTATCACTGATCTGGCCGGCTTCGTCCCTTCGGCTCTTCCCAGTCCTCCTGGCGGCCGAGCGCAGTCAGGTCGAGGACGTAGGATGAGCCGCCGACCGCCTCCGGTCCGCGCCCGTACGTCGAGTAGGTGTGGAAGACGCGATCGCCGTCGCGCAGCAGGCAGCTGAGCCCGTGCAACTCGAACGGCTGCTCGTCGCTCAGGTAGTAGCCCGTGCCCCGCGCCCGGTGCTCTTCCGGTGAGCGGTAGTTGTATTCGATCGGAGCGACCGACTCGTCGAAAGTCACGCGGAAGTCGTAGTTGAAGTCGCTGCCGAAGGACGAATACCAGGGAAACGACCAACCGCGTCGGTCCTTGTACGTCGTCAGCTTCCCGATCGGCGCCCGCGAGATGCAGGTGAACGAGGTCTCGTGATCCTCCAGGTGCCGGATCTCACCGGCCGACATCTCGTCCGCCCAGCCGGTGCAGCCCGCACACCCGACCTGCCACTTCGGATCGAACATGAAGTGGTAGACGACGAGCTGGCGGCGCCCCTCGAACAGATCGAGCAGCGTCGCCCTACCGTCGGGACCGGTGAATACGTACGGCTTCTCGATCTCGACCATCGGCAGGCGCCGGCGCTGGGCATTGAGGGCGTCCCGGGCGCGGGTCGCCGCCTTCTCCTCCTCGAGCAGAGCTTTGCGAGCGGTGAGCCATACCTCGCGAGAGACGACGTCCGGCAGCGGCATTCGGTCCTCCCGGTAGCACCCCGGACGTGCACGGGCTCGCCACGACGACCGCCCCACGCCCCGAGTGAATGTGTACGCTGTCCACGAGGATGCTAGCACGGCGATGTGGACGGTGTCCACGTGAAATCGTTGCATGGATGGCTGGTCGATGGCTGAGCTAGGCCGCCGGCAGCCGGCGCGGCGGAGGACCTACCGGCATGGTGACCTTCGACGCGCGCTGATCGACGCCGGGCTCGAACTCGCGCGGGAAGGCGGTCCGGACGCGGTCGTGCTGCGGGAGGTGACCCGTCGGGTCGGCGTCGTCCCCAATGCGGCCTACCGGCATTTCGCCGACCACCGGGCTCTACTGCAGGCGGTCTCGCGGGCCGCATTGGGGCGCGCGGCCCTTGCGATGGAGGAGGAGATCGCGGCGGTACCGTCGTTCGGCGACGTCCGCACCATCGCCCGCGCCCGCGTTCGGGCGATCGGCAGTGGCTACCTGCGTTTCGCGGCCGCGGAGCCGGGTTGGTTCCGGACTGCATTCACCGTGGGGGGCGACCTTGCGCGCGTTGGAGATCGCGACGGCGCCGGCGAGAGCGGTCTCACCCCGTTCCAGCTCCTGGGGAGGGCGCTCGACGACCTGCAGGCGGCGGGACTCCTGCTGCCGGAGCGCCGGGACGGGGCCGGGTTCGCCGCCTGGTCGGCGGTGCACGGACTCGCGATGCTCATCCTCGAGGGGCCGCTGCAGGTGCTCGACCCAGCCGCGCGGCGGGCCGCGGCGCGCCGGGTGCTGGAGATGGTGGAGGGCGGACTCTGACGAGCGCAGGTCGGGTTCCGATCGCTGGGTACACTGTGGTCGGCCGGCGCCGCGCACGGAGGCGGTCGGCCTGCCGCCCCCGTAGCTCAGGGGACAGAGCGCCGGACTTCTAATCCGATGGTCGGGGGTTCGAATCCCTCCGGGGGCACCACGTATCTTGTGGTGGCGGCCGCTGAACCCGCCATATGAAGGGGCCGAGATACCGAGACCGTCCCCGATACCCCGGCCCGACAGCTTGGCCGCGACCTTCTACAGCGCGGCCCCGTCTGGTCGCCGTCCCCCCACTTCCTTCGGGGGACCCGCCGGCTGACCGCCCCCGTTGCAGAGGGCCAAGGGGGGCGGGGCGTCTCCGTCGCGCCCCGGGGGCCGAGTCAACTCATGCAACTGAGACTCGGCGTCTACTGTCAACCAGCCGTCGCATCCCGTAGGCGCCAGTGCCCGCGATCAGGCCAACGATGAGGACCATCGCCAGGAGATACAGGATCGTCGGAGCCATCACCAGCATTACAAGCCTGCGCGCGCCGTAGACCAGCGCGAGCACGAGCGCGACACCGACCATTGAGGCCGCCGCGCCGAGCGTGGTCCACGC
>JBAPVZ010000143.1:0-2726 GCA_049283435.1 Candidatus Dormiibacterota bacterium | reverse complement strand
CGCCCGGTCGGGTCTTCCGGCGCGAGAACCTCGACGCGAGTCATCTGGCGCAGTTCATGCAGCTGGAGGCGATCGCCGTCGACGAGGACATCTCGGTCGGCGATCTGAAAGGCACGGTCCAGTACTTCTCGGCCGCGCTCTGGGGGGCCGACCGCCGCGTGCGCTTTCGGCCCAGCTATTTCCCGTACACGGAGCCGAGCTTCGAGTTCGACGTGTCCTGCGGCGTCTGCGGCGGCAGCGGCTGCCGGAGCTGCGGCGGCGCCGGCTGGCTGGAGTCCGGTGGCTGCGGCATGATCCATCCCAACGTGCTCCGCAACGGGGGGGTCGATCCCGAGCGCTACTCCGGCTTCGCCTGGGGCTTCGGCATCGAGCGCATCGCGATGCTGAAGTACGACATCACCGACCTGCGGCTCTTCTACGACAACGACCTTCGCTTCCTGGAGCAGTTCTGAGCAATGCGGGCTTCTTTCGAATGGCTTTGCGATCTCGCCGGCATCGACGATCTGACCCCGGAGCAGGTCGCGACGACGCTGACCATGGCCGGGTTCAACGTCGACGAGGTGACGGCGATCGACCGCTCGCCGATCGTCGTCGGCAGGGTTCTCGAGCAGCGGCCGCACCCGACCAGCCGCAACCCGCTCTGGGTGCACCAGGTCGATCTCGGCGGTGAGGTGCGGCAGATCATCGCCGGCGCCCCCAACGCGGGGCCGGGTGCCCTGGTCGCGGTCGCGCTCCCCGGGACGACGGTGCCGAGCGGGCGCTACGTGCGAGACGCGACGATCGCCGACGTCGAAGGGCGCGGCATGCTGTGCTCGGCCGACGAGCTGCTGCTGCCGTCGGACGAGGACGGCATCCTGCTGCTCGCGGCGGGCACGCCGGGCCAGCATCTCGACGAGCTGGTGCCGAACGACGCGGTGCTCGAGGTCGAGGTGGAGCCGAACCGGCCCGACTGCCTCGGCCATCTGCATCTCGCGCGCGAGCTCGCCGCCGCGAGTGGACGCACGCTGGTCAGCGACTTCATGCCGCGCTTCACCGGCGGGATCGAGCCGCCCGGCAAGGACCTGGTCACGGTCTCGATCGAGGCGCCGGACCTCTGCCGCCGCTACATCGGCGCGGTCGTCTCCGGCGTCAGCGTCGGCCGGTCGCCTGCCTGGATGCGGCGCCGGCTGCTGACGGCCGGCGTGCGACCGATCAACAACGTCGTCGACGTGACCAACTACGTCGCCCTCGAGCTCGGCCAGCCGCTTCACGCGTTCGACCTGACGAAGCTCCCCGCCGGCCCCGACGGGCGCCGCCAGATCCGGGTCCGGCGCGCCGAGGCGGGGGAGACGCTGGCGTGCCTCGACGGACAGCTGCGCACGCTGGAGCCGAGCATGCTCGTCATCGCCGATCGGGAGCGCCCGGTCGCGATCGCCGGCGTCATCGGCGGCACGGCGACGGCGGTGACCGAGGCGACGACCGAGGTCCTGCTCGAGGCGGCGAACTTCGACGGGCCGAGCGTGCGCTCGACGAGCCGCGCGCTGCGCCTGCGCACGGAGGCGTCGGGACGCAACGAGAAGGGCCTGTCGCCGGAGCTCGCGCTGGCCGGAGCCCGGCGGGCGGCCGGGCTCTACGCCGAGGTCGCCGGGGGCGCCGTGCACGTCGAATGGGCCGACGAATACCCGCAGCCGCAGGAACCGGTTCGCGTCGCGTTCCGCCCCGAGCGGATCGATCGCATTCTCGGCGTCCACGTGCCGCTGGAGACGATGGAGGAGATCCTGCTCCGGCTCGGCTTCCAGGTCGTCGTCCACCCCGACGGCGATTGGCACGTGTTCCCGCCCGTCTTCCGGCTCGACGTCCGCCTCGTCGAGGACGTCGCCGAGGAGGTCGGCCGCATCTATGGCTACGAGCGCGTGCCGTCGACGCTGCCCGGACACCGGCGGACGCAGTGGCAGGTTGCCGAGCCGGGCCTGGAACGGCGCCTGGACGCCGCTCGCGACCAGCTCACCGGAGCCGGCTTCACGGAGATCATCGGCCCGTCGATCGTGAGCGCGGCGTTCCTCTCCCAGATCGACGAGGGGCGGCGGGTCATGCGCATCGTCAATCCGATCTCGGAGGACCTCGACGTCCTGCGCACGACGCTGCTCGCGACGCTCGCCCAGGCGGCGCTGCGCAACGAGGCGCGGGTGCGCGAGGGTGATCTCGGGCTGTTCGAGATCGGGCGCGCGTACCTGCGCCGGGAGGAGGAGCCGGGACCGCAACGGGACCAGCCCGACGAGCCCTATCGGATCGGGCTGCTCCGAGCGGTCGCGGACGACGCCGACGCGGGACGGCTCGCCTTCGCGGCGGTCAAGGGTGCCTTCGAGCGGGCCGCCTCGGCGCTGGCGCCGCACGAGTTCACGTACCGGCGGGCGGCCTATCCCCGCTTCCACCCCGGGCGCAGTGCGTCGATTCTCGTCGACGGCATGGAGGTGGGACGGATCGGAGAGCTGCATCCGCTCGTCAGCAGGACGCTCGGTCTGCCGGCGCGGCTCGTCGTGCTCGAGGTCGACGCCGCGCCGCTGCTGCACAGTGACCGGCCGCGCCGTTACGTGCCGGTACCGCGGTTCCCGGCCGTCGATCGCGCGCTCGCGGTCGTCGTCGGCGAGGGCGCCGAGGCGGCAACCCTCGACCGCGTCATCCGGGCGGCGGGCGGCGCGCTGCTCGCCGGCGTGCGCGCGTTCGACGAGTACCGGGGCGAGCAGGTG
>JBAPVZ010000142.1:0-1802 GCA_049283435.1 Candidatus Dormiibacterota bacterium | reverse complement strand
GGTCCGGCGAGCGGCAGGCCGTCCTTCGTGAAGCCCATGATCCCGGCCCAGCGATGGGTGACAGGTGCGCCGGCGCCGATCTCGGTCAGGTGGCGATCGAGGGCCGCTTGCAGGGCGGGCGTCACGTTCCGCTCGTAGCCGACCTCGGCGTCGGGGGCGAGATTGCGGAAGCCGCCGGCGACGACGCGACCGTCCCAGAGCTGGTTCCAGTACTGGTAGCCGTGGTCGCGTGACTGCGGGCAGGGCGCGACGAGGTGCTCGATCGGTGCGGTCGCGACCGCCTGCGCCCGCGTCGGTGCGATCGGAACCTCGGGCAGCAGCTGGGGCGTGTACGCGTTGAGCGCGACGACGACCGTCTCCGCGCGGCAGGTCGACCGGTCCGCCGCCTCGACGAGCACGCCGCCCGCGGACGCTTCCAGCGCCGTCACCTCGACACCCTCGCGGATCGCGCCCGGCGTGGCGTCGGCGGCGATGCCGAGCACGGTCTCGACCGGATTGTGCTCGCCGTCGCGGGGCTGCCGGAAGCGGCGACCGTCCCAGACCGCGTCGTAGCCGTCCTCGCGCAGCAGCTCGGCCGACTCCTCGAGCACCCGCGCCTCCGCGGAGTCGACCGGCCAGGTCTCGCGGCCGCGGCGGCGGTGGTGCGGCGAGCGACCCTGGAGAGCCTCCTCGAGCAGGTCGTGCGTCTCCGCGCTGAAGCCGACGATCGTGCGCGCCGCCTCCCGACCGTAGTCGCGAACGCCGGTCGCGTACGCCTCGCCGGCGCTCGCCGAGATGATGCCGGCGTTCGCGCCGGACGCGCCGGCGGCGAGGCGATCACGCTCCACGAGCACCCCCTGCCGGCGGCTCCGGCGCAGCCAGTAGAGCAGAGAGACGCCGGCGATCCCGCCCCCGATCACGAGGACGTCCGCGCGCTCCGGCAGGGTTCCGCGCCGGTCTCGTGGGGTCGTTCCCCAGACGGGATCGGTCGGACGCAGCTCCGGCACCTCCATCACCCCCTGGGTTGCCCTCGTGTAGAATAATCGAGAATCCATAATCGATGAAATTGGTGACGTACGGACGAGAAGGAGCCGGTCGGGTCGGGGTCGTTCTGGACGACGGCGTGCACGACGCCGGCTTCGAGGGCACCATGCTGGCGCTGATCGAGGAATGGGCGGCCCGGCGGGACGAGGTCGAGCAGAGTGCCGCTCTGAGCCCGGTCGTCGTCGCGCCGCACCTCCGGGCCCCGCTGCGACCGCGATCGATGCGCGACTTTCTGGCTTTCGAAGGTCATCTCATAAACGCGATGCAGGCCCTCGGACGGGCCGTGCCGGCCGAATGGTACTCCGTCCCCGCCTTCTACAAAGGGATGCCGGACACGGTCGTCGGCCCGGACGTCGAGATCCCCTGGCCGCACTACACGGACGCCCTCGACCACGAGCTGGAGCTCGCCGCCGTCATCGGACGCGCCGGCAAGGACATCGGTCGCGTCGAGGCGCTGGACCACGTGTTCGGGTACACGATCTGGAACGACCTCACCGCCCGCGACGTGCAGGCTCGCGAGCTGCCGGTCGGCATGGGGCCGAGCAAGGCCAAGGACTGGGACGGGGCCAACGTGCTCGGGCCGGTGCTGGTGACCAGCGACGAGCTCGACATCTCGGACCTGCGCATGCAGGTGCACGTCAACGGGGAGCTCTGGGGCGAGGACCGTTCGAGCAGCATGTACCACAAGTTCGAGGACCTGATCGCGTACGCCTCGATGGCCCAGACCCTGTATCCAGGAGACGTGCTGGGCTCGGGAACCGCGGCCGGCGGGTCGGGTG
>JBAPVZ010000141.1:0-1608 GCA_049283435.1 Candidatus Dormiibacterota bacterium | reverse complement strand
CGATCGTGCATGGCGAACGCGCACCGGCGATCCCCGGGTCGTTCGCGGGTCCGCTGCAGGATCTGCTTCAGCACATTGGCCTGCGCAGGCCGACCGTGGACGCGTTCGTCGAGGCCTGGGATGACCTCAAAGCGAAGCATGACCCGGCTGCCGACCTGGTGGGGACCGCCGCCGCCTATCAGATCGAGGGCGACCGCGTGCACTTCTTCGCGAACAATGACCAGTGGGATGGGGGCGATGAAGTGTGGATCCCGCTCGCCCTGGTCGAGGAGATGATCGATCAGTACCTGGGCTGGGTCAGGGCTCGCCACTGAGCGAGAGGGTGCGGGCCCTCTCTTGCGGGCTCAGCCCTCGAGCCACTCCGTCTCGAAGTGGTCGCGCGGATGGATGTCGAGCTGGCGAAGCCGCCCCGGCCCCGAATTGACGAACCGGTGCGCGCGGCCCGGCGGCACGACGACGACCGTGCCGCCGCTGACGGCCAGCTCGCTGCCGCCGACGGTGACCGTCGCCTCCCCCTCCAGCACGACGAACACCTCCTCGTAATCGTGCCGGTGGAGGCGCGGTCCCTCGCCGGGTGGGTTGTCGACGACGATGAACGACACGCCGGCGGCCAGGTGATCGCGCCCGACGAACTCGCTGTCGGGGAGGTCCGCGATCGCCTGCAGCAGGAAGTCGACACCGGGCCTGGCCGGCGGATAGGTGTTGGAGACGCTGCTCATCGTGCCGGCAGTGTAAAGCGCGCGCGGCGGCGTCGGCATCCCGCTGGTACGCCGTCTTTTCACCGAGGTCGGTCGCGCAGATAGCGCAGCGCGTGGGCCGTCTCGGTGACCGCCCCGTCCGCCCGCTCGTAGACCTCGAAGAGCCGGTCGTACAAGTCCCCGCGCCGCGGATCGGGCAGGAGGGTTCGCGCCGGTGGCAGGTGGCGGCTCGCCCAGTCGGGAGGCACCTCGACCGCGTCCGTCCCGACCGCCGCGAGCATCGCCGCCCCGATCGCGGTGTGCTCACCGGTCGGCGCGACCTCGACCGGCAGGCCCAGCACGTCCGCGACGATGGCGGCCCAGGTCGCACCCCGGCTCCCTCCGCCCGTCAGGAGCACCGAGCGGGGCGGGGCGGCGCCGTCGAGGCAGGCGCGCAGCGCGGCTCGCAACGCGAAGGCGACCCCTTCCTCGACCGCCCGCGCGAGATGGGCCGCCGTGTGCTCGGTCCGCAGGCCGAGCAACGCGCCGGAGCAGTCGGGGTCGAGGAGCGGCGTTCGCTCACCGGAGAGATGGGGGAGGAACAGGACCCCGCCCGCGCCCGGCGGCACGGTACCTGCCGCCTCGTCCACCGCCTCGGCGCTCGGTGGCGGACCGCCGCCGGCGAGCACGCTCTCGCGCAGCCAGTCGAGCGCCACGCCGGCGGAGAGGATCGCGCACATGCGCAGGTAGCGGCCCGGCACGACGTGGCACAGCGTGTGGACGGAGGGCGTCACCGGCCGGACGGCTCCGGAAGGGCAGGGCAGCAGCACGGTGCCTCCGGTGCCGATCGAGACCGCCGCCCGATCGTCCTCCTCCAGGCCCATCGCGAGGGCGGCGAGCGGCTGGTCGGCGCTGCCGGCGACGACCGGGA
>JBAPVZ010000140.1:0-7112 GCA_049283435.1 Candidatus Dormiibacterota bacterium | reverse complement strand
GCCAGGCGACGCTCGGCGGTGCGGTCGAGCAGCACCAGCTCACCGGGCACGGCGGCGGCCACGGCGTCCAGCGCGACCGGGCCGAGCACCCGCGGCACCTGCAGCCGGCCCGCCAGCATCGCCGCCTCCCGGCAGATTCCGGCCCAGCGCGCCGCCTTGCGGCCGCTCGCGTCACGGGTGACGCTGCGCTCGGCGCGAACGAGCACGAAGCCGGCTGCACCCAGCTCCGTGCATCTCGCCAGGGCGGCCTCCAGCGCCGATGCCGGCAGCAGCGCGAGCGCGACCCGCACCGGCGTCTCGGGCTCGGGACGATGAGGCGCCGCAGCCTCGATCGCCGCTGTCACCCGGTCGGCGGCGACGCTCTCGATGCGGACCTTCAGCAGGCGCCCCGCCCGCCCGTCGCCGGGGTCCACGACCTCGATCCGCTCGCCCGTCCGCACGCGGAGCGACCGCGCGAGGTGCTCGGCGTCGCGCCCCGCGATCTCGACGCGATCGCCGATGGGGCTGACGAAGATGAACGGCACGGGCTCAGCCGGCGGCGGTGGTGTGGTGCGCGTCGACGACGACCTGACATCGGCTGCTTGGCATGGCCGGTATTGTCACCGTCCCCCGGCGCTGGTGTGGGACGATGCCGGCGATCCGAGACGATGCAGCCTGCTTCCCCGCGCCGCGCCCTCCCCCTGACCGAGCGATCGGCCCCGTGAGCCTCGCCGGGCAGGCGCTGCTCACGCTCGTCGCAGCCATGGTCGACATCGTGATCCTCGGCTGGGCCGCCCGGCGGCTGCTCGGCATCCCCTTCTCGCTGCCCCGACTCCTCGTCGCCGGGGTGCTGGCCCTGGTCCTCGTGAACCCGATCGTCTTCGCGCTGCTCGGCGGCGGGACGACCAGGGTCACCGCGCCGAGCGGCCTCTGGGTCTCGGCGCTCGGGGTGTCGGCCGCGCTGCTCGCGGCGATGACGTTCCTCGCGCTCGCCGAGGTGTTCCTGCCGAATCGCTCGGTGCCGGGTCCGATCGTCTGGATTCGCGAGCTGCCGAACTGGACCGGACGGGCCCGCCGTTACCTCCAGGTGACCTGGATCATGACCCGTCACGGGCTCGGCGGGCTTCTCCGCGGCGCACCCCAGGTGACAGAACCGGGCGGAGAGCCCCAGCGCCGCCTCGCCGGCTCACTGCGCGCCGCCCTCGACGACGCCGGCGTCACGTTCGTCAAGCTCGGTCAACTTCTCGCAACCCGTCGCGACCTCCTGCCGGCCGCGTACACCGACGAGCTCGCGCGGCTGCAGGACCGGGCGGCGACCGTGCCCTGGGAGGCGACCGAGCGCACGCTGCGGGCGCAGCTCGGTTCCGCGCTCGACGAGCTGGTGGAGATCGAGCGCGAGCCGATCGCAGCCGCGTCCATCGCCCAGGTCCACGCCGCGCGCCTCCGCTCGGGCGGGACGGTCGTGGTGAAGGTCCGGCGACCCGGTGTCGAGACCCTGGTCGCCCGGGACCTGCAGATCCTGCAGCGATGGGCCGATCGAGCGCAGCGCCGGACCGCGTGGGGCGCCGCGATCGGCATTTCAGCGCTCGCTGCCGGATTCGCACGCTCGCTCCGCGACGAGCTCGACTTCCGGCGCGAGGCGCGCAACCTGCTTGCGGTCGCCGGGGCCGCCTCGGCGCGGGATCGCGACGACGAGGTCCGCATCCCGCGGCCGGCCATGGCGCTCTCCACGGAGCAGGTGCTCGTCATGGAGCGTCTGGACGGTGTGCCGGTGCGCGAGGTCCCCCTCGGCGACGACCGAGCCGAGCTCGCGCGGACGCTGCTCACGACGCTGCTCGAGCAGATCCTCGACGATGGCTTCTTCCACGCCGATCCGCACGCGGGCAACCTGCTCTTGCTGCGGGACCGCCGCCTCGGCCTCCTCGACTTCGGCTCCGTCGGGCGGCTGGACCGCTCGCTGCGGGAGGGCCTGGGCCGGGTGCTGCTCGCGATCGACGCGGGCGACGCCGGCCGCCTGTGCGACGCGGTCCTCGAGATCGTGGACGAGCCGGCGGAGCTGGACGAGCGCCGCCTGCGCCGAGCGCTGGGAACGTTTCTGGCCCAGCATCTGGGAGCGGGCGCCGGCCACGGCGGGGAATTGTTCGTCGACCTGGTGCGGCTGGCGACCGCGAACGGCCTCGCGATCCCCGGCGAGGTCGCGGCCGCGCTGCGCGCGCTGGCGACCGTCGAGGGTGTGCTGACCCAGCTCGACCCCACGTTCGATCTCGTCGCCGAGGCTCGCGCGTACGGGCGCCGCCGGCTCGCCACGCTGTGGGACCGGGACCGCCTGCAGCGCTCGGCGCAGGAGGAGCTCGCGCTGCTCCTGCCGACGCTGCGGGCGCTGCCCCGCCGCCTCGACCGGCTGGCCGCGAGCCTGGAGCAGGGCAAGCTGACGGTCAATCTCCGCCTCAGCACGGGCGCCGGCGCGCAGAGCCGTGGCGAGGGGCTGCTGCATCTCGCGCTGCTCACCGTGCTGGCGGCGACGGCCGGTGTCATGGCCGTGCTGCTGCTCGGCGTCCGCGGCGGCCCGAGCGTCACCGATCAGATCTCGCTGTACGCGTTCTTCGCCTACTGCCTGCTGATCATCTCGTCGGTGCTCGCCCTGCGCGTGCTGGTGTCGATCTTCCCCCTCGGACACAGCTGACTTCCCCACGAGATTCCGCAAGCTCCATCTCGCGGGGGCCCCGATGGGCTCCCCACCGAGTCGCACCGCGGCGCGTTCGTACTATGAGGACGGTGAGTACACCGACCGAGCAGGACGTTCTCGGCGCCCTCGCCCAGGTGATCGATCCCGATCTGGGGCGTGACGTCGTGAGCCTGGGCATGATCAAGGACCTCGAGATCTCGCCGGAGGGTCGGGTGGCCTTCACCTTCGAGCTGACGACGCCCGCCTGTCCGGTGCGCGATCGCTTCCAGGGCCAGGCGGAGGCGGCGGTGCGCGAGCTGTCCGGCGTCACCGACGTCGGGATCCGGATGACGGCGAGCGTGCGGCAGGCGGCGATGCGGCCGCAGGCCCGCGACACGATCCCGGGCGTCAAGCAGACGATCGCGATCGCGAGCGGGAAGGGCGGCGTCGGCAAGTCGACGGTCGCCGTCAACCTCGCCGCCGCGCTGGCGCGCACCGGGGCCAAGGTCGGCCTGCTCGACGCCGACATCTACGGCCCGACCGTGCCCGGCATGACCGGCACCGAGGAGCAGCCGGACGTCGTCGACGAGAAGCTGGTCCCGCTCGAGAAGTACGGCCTGAAGCTGATGTCGATCGGGTTCCTCGCCGGTGCCGACAAGGCGATGGTCTGGCGCGGGCCGATGGTCTCCAAGGCGATCCAGCAGCTGCTCACCGACGTCAGCTGGGGCGAGCTCGACTATCTGCTCATCGACCTGCCGCCGGGCACCGGCGACGCCTCGCTGACGATCGCGCAGTCGGTACCCCTGACCGGGGTCGCGATCGTCGCCACGCCGCAGGACATCGCGCTCGACATCGCGGTCAAGGCGCTGCAGATGTTCCGCAAGCTGAACGTCGCGCCGCTCGGACTGATCGAGAACATGAGCTGGTTCGTCTGCCCCGACTGCGGGCACGAGCATCACATCTTCGGGCACGGCGGTGCCGAGCGGGCCGCCGAGCGGCTCGGGGTCCCCTACCTCGGCGCGATCCCGCTCGAGACACGAATTCGCGACGAGGCGGACAAGGGCGTGCCGATCGTCGTCGCCGACCCGGAATCGGCGGGCGCGATCGCGTTCGCGGACGTCGCCGAGCAGGTGGCGGCGAAGACGTCGGTGCAGTCGTTCCGGCGGCTGCCCGTGCTCAACGTCCACTGAGGTCCGGGACCCTGCACAACCTGGATCCGTTCCCGACCGCGATCGACCTGCGACGGGCCGAGAACGAGCTCGAGATCTCCTGGGAGGACGGCGCGCGCACCGTCCTCGGCGGGGCGGCCCTGCGCTGGGCGTGTCCGTGCGCCGAGTGCCGCGGTGAGATGGGCGTGCCCGGCCGTCTCCATTCGGCCGCCGAGCTGCCCGAGGACGAGCTGCGACTGGAGAACGCGGAGCTGATCGGCCAGTACGCGCTGCAGATCGCGTTCCGCAGCGGTCATGCGACCGGTCTCTACACGTTCCCCGCACTGCGCCGGCTCGGCGACGCCGGCTGATCGGCGCCGTCCGGCGGCACCGCGAGCGCGCCCAGCAGGCGGGCCAGCCCGGCGTACGTCGACACCGTCAACGTCAGCTCCACGATCGCGGCGTCGGTGAACTGCACGCGCAGCGCCGCGAACGTCTCGTCGGCGACGTCGTTCGCGAGCACGGCCTCCGCATAGTCGAGCGCTGTCCGTTCGCCGGCGTCGAAGACGGTCGCCTCGCGCCACCGCTCGAGCGAGGCGATCTGCGCGGCCGTCACGCCGGCCGCGCGCGCCATCGCGACGTGGGCGGCCCACTCGTAGCTCGCGTCCGTCAGCTGGGCGACGCGCAGAATCACGAGCTCGCGGAGCGCGCGCGGCGTCTCGCAGCGGCTGCGGAGCGCCCACGCGAACTCGACCCACGCCTGGAGCAGATCCGGCTGGTTGGCCAGCGTGCGGTAGAGGTTGATCGGCCGGGCGCCGAGCTCCTCGAGCCGCGCCAACTGGTCGGCGGACACCTCCCGCAACGGGAGGCGGCTCATCAGGCTTTCGTGCTCCCCGCCGTCGCACGTTCGCGGTCCCGCAGCGCCTCGACGTACTGGGAGGCGCTGACGGCCGCCGTCGTCCCGTCCCCGACCGCGGTCGCGATCTGCTTCGTCAGCTGTGCCCGCACGTCGCCGACCGCCCAGATCCCGTCGATCGAGGTCTTCAGGTCGCGGTCGGTCAGCAGGTAGCCCGCCGCGTCATGGTCCGCGTGCGGCAGCACCACCGCCGAGTTCGGCTCGAACCCGACGAAGATGAAGACGCCGCCGACCGGCAGGGCACGGCGCTCGCCGTCCTGCACCAGATCGACGTTCGAGACGGTGCCGTCGCCGGTGATCCGCTCGACCTGGGCGCCGAGATGGAAGTCGATCTTCGGGTTGGCCTCGGCCCGCTGCTGCAGCACCGGCTGGCCGCGGAACTCGTGGCGCCGGTGCACCAGGTGCACCTTGGAGGCGTAGCGGGTCAGGAAGTCGCCCTCCTCGAGGGCCGCGTCGCCGCCGCCGACGACGGCCAGCTCCTGACCCTTGAAGAAGGCCCCGTCGCAGACCGCGCAGTAGGAGACCCCGCGACCCTGGAACTCCTCCTCGCCAGGCGTGCCGAGGCGCCGCGGGAGCCCGCCGGTCGCCAGGATCAAGGCGGGCGCGCGCAGCTGGCCGCCGTTCTCCAGCTCGACGACCTTGGTGCCGTCGGGCTCGACGTCGACCGACTCGATCGGGTCGTACTCGCGTAGATCGAGGCCGAAGGCGCGCGCGTGCTCCTTCATCTTCTCGGCCAGATCCCGGCCCAGGATCGAGGAGAAGCCCGGATAGTCTTCGATCAGCTCGGTGTTCAGCAGCTGACCGCCGACCGGGCCCCGGTCGAGAAGCACGGCGCGCAGGTTCATCCGAGCCGCGTAGAGGCCGGCAGCGAGCCCGGCCGGGCCGCCGCCCGCAATGATCACGTCGAACTCTTCGCTCACGTCTATTGGAACCTTACCCAGAGCCCACGGTGTTCCACCCACCCGGGTGGCGGAGTCAGCCCTGGCGGAACTGCACCCCGAAGCCGCCCCGCGGCGAGAAGCAGATGATGTTGTCGTAGGGGCAGCCGATCGCGCAGGCGCCGCACTCGACGCAGTTGCCGAAGCTGACGATCGTCTCCTGCTTCTCCTCGCTCCACTCGTAGACGCCGGCGGGGCAGAAGTACGTGCAGTACTTGCCGCTGCAGCGATCGCGACAGGTGTCCTGGTTCGCGATCTCGATGTGGCTGTGCCCGGTGTCCTCGATGTAACGGTTGGTGAAGAGCTTGTCGGTCAGCTTCTCCATGCTCGGGTCAGTGTAACGCTGGAGAGGAGGGCACGATCCGTACCATGAGGGGCACTCCATGTCGCTGCCCTACACGCTCGCGCTGCGTCCCCAGTGGCCGGCGCTGATCGATTTCGACTGGGCGCGTCCGCTCGGCGAGTGGCGGGACGATCGGCTCGTCGACCTCCCTCGCGGCATCTCCCGGCACACCGTCCGCTTCATCGAGGTCGCGGATGCGCTCTTCGCGCTGAAGGAGCTGCCGCAGCGCCCCGCTCACCGCGACTACGCGGGCCTGCGCCGGCTGGAGGAGCTCGGCGCCTCGGCGGTGCGCGCGGTCGGGCTCGTGCAGCGGCAGGGCGACGAGCAGGCGGAGACCGGCGCGGTGCTTATCACGCGCTACGCGGACTACTCGTTCTCCTTCCGGGAGCTTCTCTCCGGAGAGGGGTTCGGCGCCCGCCGCACCCAGCTGCTCGACGCGTTCGCGTTCCTGCTCGTCGAGCTCCACCTGCTCGGCTGCTTCTGGGGCGACTGCTCGCTCAGCAACACGCTCTACCGCTACGATGCGGGCTCGATCGAGACGATGCTCGTCGACGCGGAGACGGCGGAGCTGCACGACGAGCTGTCGAGCGGGCAGCGCTACCACGACCTGGAGACGATGGAGCTGAACGTGGGGGGCGAGATGGCCGACATCGCGGCCAGTCGCGGGCTCGAGGTGGAGGACGCCGACCTCGCCCTGGGCGAGGACATCACCCGCCGCTATGAGGCGCTGTGGCGTGAGCTCGCGACCGAGCAGCGGCTGCCCGCCGACGCCGCGCAGTACCAGGTCACGGAACGGGTGCAGCGGCTGAACGAGCTCGGGTTCGAGGTCGAGGACCTCACCGTGGTGCCGCATCCCGAGCGTGGGCACATCCACCTCCGGCTGAAGGTCGCCGACCGCCACTTCCACACCAACCGGCTGCGGGCGCTGACCGGCGTCGAGACCTCCGAGAACCAGGCGCGGCAGATCCTCTCCGACCTCCGCTATTACGAGATGCGGCACGGCGGCGGGCGCAGCTCGACCGGCAAGGCGCTGTCCGCCGTGCGCTGGCGGGTCGACGAGTTCGAGCCCTGGCTGCGCCGGCTCGCGGAGCACCTGCCGGAGGGCGCCGACCCGGTGCAGGCG
>JBAPVZ010000139.1:0-8339 GCA_049283435.1 Candidatus Dormiibacterota bacterium | reverse complement strand
TCATCTACCAGATCCAGAAGGTGGACGGCGTCTTCAAGACGATCACCTGCCTCGTCGTCGCCTGACCGTTCTCCACCTGCGGCCGCGCGCCCGGCGCGGCTCGGCCGGCTGAGGACACCGATCGGATCCTGCCGAACCGGATCGCGCCGTGGGTTTCCGTAGGATCTGAACGGAGCCTCGGCGCCGGCGTGCGCCCGCGCCGACTCGGCTGCCGTCTGCGCGGTGGTCCATCCCTCGAACTCAGGAGTCCTCTCGTGATCACCGTCACCGACCTCGTCCTGCGCGCCGGCACGCGCACGCTGCTCGACGGGGTCTCCTTCAGCATCGCGCGCGGCGACCGGGTCGGCCTCGTCGGCCGCAACGGTGCCGGCAAGACGACGCTCGCGCGCGTCTTGAGCGGGGAGGCAGAGCCGGAGTCGGGAACGGTCAGCCGCACCGGCAGCGTCGGCTACCTGCCGCAGGGGCCGAGCGAGGGCGACATGACCAGGCCGGCGCGCGAGCGCGTCCTGTCCGGCCGCGGACTCGACACGATCGCGCGTGAGCTGCAGCACGCACAGCACGCGATGGCGGGAGTCGGCGCGGGCAACGTGGAGCCCGCGATCGAGCGCTATGGCGTGCTCGAGGACCGCTTCCAGGCGCTGGGCGGCTATGCGGCGGAAGCGGACGCGGCGGCGATCGCGGCCGGCGTCGGCCTGCCCGACCGCCACCTCGACCAGCCGATGGGCACCTTGTCGGGCGGCCAGCGGCGGCGCATCGAGCTCGCGCGCATCCTCTTCAGCGGGGTCGAGACGCTGCTGCTCGACGAGCCGACGAACCACCTCGACACGACGTCGATCGCCTGGCTCCGCGACTTCCTGCGTGCGTACCGCGGGGGGCTGCTCGTGATCAGCCACGACGTCGGCCTGCTGCAGGCGGTCGCCAACCGCATCTTCCACTTCGACCCGCACCGGGCGACGATCGACGTCTACAACATGGGCTGGACGCTGTACCAGACGCAGCGCGCCCAGGACGACCGTCGCGTCGTGCGCGAGCGCGCGAACGCCGAGAAGAAGGCGAGCCAGCTGCGACAGCAGGCGGATCGCATGCACGCCAAGGCGACCAAGGCGCGCGCCGCCCAGGGTATGTACCGGCGAGCCACCCAGCTGCTCGAGAGCGTCGGAGAGGTGCGGCACCGGGATCGCGTCGCCCGCCTCCGCTTTCCCGAGCCGGCGCCGTCCGGCCGCACCCCGATGCGGGCGAAGGCGCTGCGGAAGAGCTACGGCCAGCTGCGGGTCTGGGACGATATCGACCTCGAGATCGAGCGGGGGTCACGGACCGTCATCCTGGGACAGAACGGCGCCGGCAAGACGACCCTGCTGCGCATCCTGGCCGGGCTCGACCAGCCGGACGGGGGCACGATCGACCACGGATACGGCCTCCGGCTCGGCTACTACGCGCAGGAACACGAGACGCTCGACAGCCGGAAGACCGTGCTCGAGAACCTCTGGGCGGCCGCGCCGGGTCTCGACATGCCCGCGGTGCGCGGCGTGCTCGGGTCGTTCCTGTTCACGGGCGACGCCATCGGACAGCAGGTGGGCACGCTCTCCGGTGGCGAGCGGACCCGGCTCGCGCTCGCGACGCTGGTCGTGTCCGGCGCCAACGTGCTGCTGCTCGACGAGCCCACGAACAACCTCGACCCGGCCAGCCGCGACGAGGTGCTGGGGGCCCTCCAGTCCTATCGAGGGTCGGTGCTGCTCGTGACGCACGACCTGGGCGCCGTCCGCGCACTCGATCCCCAGCGCGTCATCCTGCTGCCGGAGGGCCTGCAGGACTTCTGGGACCCGAGCTTCGAAGAGCTGGTTACGCTGACGTAGGAGCGACGTTCGGTCCAGCGCTGGGCATGACCGCCGATCACCGGCCGGATGCGACGCCGAGGCGCGCTCTCAGTCGTCGAGGTAGTGCAGCAGCGCCTCGAGAAACGTCTCCGGACGCTCCAGCTGGGGTTCGTGCCTGGCGCCCTCGATGATGGCGAGCTTGGAGTTGGGAAGGCGGCGCTGCGCGCGCACCGCGAGGCCGACCGGGAAGATCGGGTCCTCCGAGCCCCAGATGAGGCGGATCGGGACGGCGAGCGACTGCAGACGGGGCGTGACGTCGTCGAGACTGTGGAGCGCGAGAGAGCGCAGCGTCGTCGTCTGCGCGTAGCCGGCGCCGGGATCCTGGTGGATCTCCCGCAGAACGCCGAGATGGGTGTCGTCGAGGGTCTCGGTCGACATCCCAACGCGCGAAGCCAGATTTCGCAGTGCCTCCGGCTCCATCCGCCCGAGTGCGCTCTGGAGCACCCCGTAGGCGAGGTCGCCGACGACCGGTGCCGCGAGCACCCCCAGCAGCGGCGCGCGCGGCATGCCGAAGCCGAGCGAGTCGACGAGGATCAGCCGGGAGACCCGCTCGGGGTGGCGCAGCGCGAACTCGATCGCGACGCGCCCGCCCATCGACGCGCCCACCAGTAGCGGGCGCCGCAGCCGGCGCCGGTCGAGATAGCGCAGCAGCGTGCGCTCGAACAGTGGGATGCCGTAGCGGAGCGGCGGCTTCATGCTGAAGCCGAAGCCCGGGAAGTCGGGTGCCAGCACGCGCCGGCGGCCGCCGACGACGGGCAGCACGTAGCGCCACTCGAGGAGCCCGGACGAGCCGGCGCCGTGCAGGAAGACGACCGGTGACCGCCCCCGCCCCCCGCCGACCTCGTGCAAGACGAGGTTGCCGACAGGGACGAAGCCCGACCGCAGACGGGCCAGCCGGGCGTTCGGCATCAGATCCGGCGGGCGGTGGGCGGGCGCATCGCGTGCCGTAACATACCGTGGTGGCGAACCGGGGGGGTGGAGATCCAGGGTCGACGGTGCGGGTGCGCATGGCGCCGAGCCCGACCGGCTACGTCCATCTGGGCAGCGCCCGCACGATGCTCTTCAACTTTCTGTTCGCGCGCGGCCGGGGCGGAGCGCTCGTGCTGCGGGTCGACGACACGGACACCGAGCGAAACCGCCCGGAATTCGAGCAGACGATCTTCGACGGCTTCCACTGGCTGGGCCTCGACTGGGACGAGGGGCCCGACGTCGGTGGTCCGCACGGGCCCTACCGGCAGAGCGAGCGCATCGACCGCTATCGCGAGCTCGCCGCGCGCCTCCTGCAACAGGGCTCGGCCTACCGCTGCTACTGCACGCGAGAGGAGCTGGACGCGGAGCGGCGGGCAGCGCGAGAGCAGGGCATCCCCTACCGGTACTCGCGACGCTGCCTGACGAATCCACCGAAGGGCCGGACCGAGTTCGCCGTGCGCCTGCTGGTTCCCGAGGGAGAGAGCCGCTTCGACGATCTGATCCGCGGTGAGCTGCGCTTCGACAACGCGGGCATCGGCGACCCGGTCATCGTCCGCACGGACGGCAGCCCGCTCTACAACTTCACGAGCACGGTCGACGACGTCGACATGGCGATCACCCACGTGATCCGCGGCGAGGAGCACCTGTCCAACACGCCGATCCAGCTGATGCTGTTCGACGCGCTCGACGCCCCCCGGCCGCAGGCCTTTGCGCACGTGCCCGTGATCGTCGGGGCCGACCATCAGAAGCTGAGCAAACGCCGGCATCCGGAGGTGCGGCTCGGGCTCTACGAGGAGCAGGGGTACCTGCCGGCGGCGCTCGTCAACTACCTGGCGCTGCTGGGCTGGAATCCCGGCACCGAGCAGGAGATCTGGAGTCTGGCCGAGCTGGTGCCGGCGTTCTCGCTGGAGCGGGTGCAGCGCTCGCCGGCGATGTTCGACCGCGACCGGCTCGACTGGCTCAACGGGCACTACATTCGCGAGCTGTCCGACGACGAGCTGGCGGAGCTGCTCCAGCGTTTCCTGCCCGGCCTCCCGCCGGCGACCCTCCGCGCGGCCGCGCCCGCCCTGAAGGAGCGGCTGCCGAGGCTGGACCAGGCGGGTGAGCTGCTCGCCTACCTCGAGGCGGCGCCCGACGTTCCGACGCCGAGCGAGCCGCAACGCGAGATGCTGCAGGAAGCCCGATCGCGCCTGGCGCCTCTCGACTCCTGGAACGCAGAGGCGATCGAGGCCGCCCTGGAGTCGGCCCGCGAGGCGAACGGATGGAGCCGGGGCAAGTTCTTCACACCGATCCGGCAGGCGGTGGCGGGGCGTGTGTCACCCCCCCTGCACTCGACGCTGGCGCTGCTGCCGAAGGAGGAGGCGCTGAGCCGCATCGACGCCGCCCTCGGAGCCGGTGGGGCATGAAGGCAGGGCGGCTGAGCGGGAAGCGCATCGTCATCACCGGAGCGGCGGGTGGCATCGGCGTCGCGACGTGCCGGCGCCTCGCGACCGAGGGTGCCTACGTCATCGCGACCGACATCCAGGGCGACCGCTCCCGCCGGCTGGCCGAGGAGATCGGCGGCGAGGGCCGAGCGCTCGACGTCACCAACTACGAGCAGGCCGTGCAACTCGCCGGTGAGCTGGGCCCGGTCGACGCACTCGTCAACAACGCGGGGTGGGACGAGGGACGGTTCTTCCTCGACACCGACCCGGCATTCTGGCAGAAGGTGATCGGCATCAATCTGCTCGGCCCGATGGGGGTCACGCACGCGTTCGCGCGGCACATGGCCGAGCGACGGCAGGGCAGCATCGTCACCGTCTCGTCGGACGCCGGCAAGGGTGGGTCGACCGGAGAGACTCCCTACGCGGCGGCGAAGGGCGGGCTGATCGCGTTCACGCGGAGCCTCGCGCGGGAGATGGGACGGCACAACGTCACCGTCAACTGCGTGTGCCCGGGGCCGATCGAGACGGCGATGATGGAGAAGGTGTTCCCGGACGAGCGCGGGCACCACATCCTGGAGGCGATGCGGCGAGCGGCGCCGCTACGCCGGTTCGGCCAGCCGGAGGACATCGCGGCCTGCATCGCGTACCTGGCCAGCGACGATGCCACCTACGTCACGGGACAGGCGATCAGCGTCAACGGCGGTCTCGTGATCGGCGCGTAGCCCGGCTCAGCGCTGGCGGGCCTCCCGCGCGACGCGCTCCAGCCGGCTGCGATAGCTCTCCCACCACGCCTGGTCGCCCGGCGCCAGGTTGTCGTTGTCGCGGCGCAGCCCGACGGCGCCGTCGACGAGCTCGCGGACGATGTCGGCGTGCCCGACGTGCCGATCCGTCTCGGCGATCATGTGGACCAGGATTCGATGCAGCGTCACCTCGCGCCGCTCCTCTGGCCACCACGGCACGTGCCCGATCGCCTCGAGTGGCAGGCTCTCGATCGTGGCGTCCGAATGTGCCCACACCCGGTGATACAGCCCGACGATGTCCTCGCGCGA
This sequence comes from Candidatus Dormiibacterota bacterium, assembly GCA_049283435.1. Taxonomy (GTDB): domain Bacteria; phylum Chloroflexota; class Dormibacteria; order Dormibacterales; family Dormibacteraceae; genus CAVTSA01. The sequence goes on along the minus strand of JBAPVZ010000139.1, from coordinate 3,023 downwards.
CTGATCGGCGGTCGCCCACATATCCGCGTTCGGCTCCGCGTCGTCCTCGAGCCAGGGCAGCGGCTCGGCGGAGGGCCGGTCGAAGGTCTCTGCGAAGTACCCGAGCTCGACGCTCGCCACGTGCTTGACGAGCCCCAGCAGATTGGTCCCGGTCGGCACCAGCGGCCGGCGAAGGTCGTATTCGGAGAGCCCATCGAGCTTCCAGAGCAGCGCATCGCGGGCCTGCTGCAGGTAGTGCTGCAGGTCCGCCTTAGGCGTCGTTGAGGGCATGGCGATGAGTCTGCCACGAACGATCTCTCGGACGGGCGGTCGCCCGGGACCGACTCAGCGCGCGGGAGGCTGACTCCGGCTCGCCCGCGCCCGCAGCAGTGCGTCGCGGATGACGAGCCGCGGACGGACCGCGCGACGCACGAACGCCGACCCGGTGTGCACGAACGGCCGCAATATCGCCCCCCGCACCGGATGCCGGCGCAGACCGTACAGCTCCAGCGCGTAGTCGGGCAGCAGCGCGAGGCCGCCCTCGGCGACCATCGACCAGAGCGGCCGCCGCCACCACGAGAGCGGAGGATGCAGGACGACGTCGAGCGCATCGCGAGCCGAAGCCGAGACGCGCAGCTGCGGCCGGACCGAACGCAGGAAGTCCTCCAACCGCTGCCAGCTGTCCGGCACGCCGGCCGCGGCGAGGCCGACGAGCTCCGCCTGCCGCACCATCTCGGCGACGTACTGGTCGCGCTCTGCGGGCGTCAGTCGTCCGACGTAGCGCTCGTAGGCGACGACGAACGACTCGACGAGCACCGCATGGATCCAGAGCAGCAGGACCGGGTCGTCCGCCCGGTAGGACTGCCCGGTCACGGCGTCGACGCCCGCCATCGGCGCGTGGACCGCCCGCACCCGCGCACCGGCCGCGTGCGCCTGGCGGGTCGTGCCGTAGACCGTCGTCAGGACGTACGTCGTCGTGCGGTCGTAGCGCCCCCAGACGTCGGCCCGGTAGTCGCTGAAATCGGCGACGGCCGCCATCGGGAGTGGATGCAGCGCCTGCACCATGAGTGCGCGGAGGCCTCCCAGCAGCAGTGCCGGATGCCGGTGCATGCGCCACGCGAGCGAGCTCGGTCCGAAGAGCCCGAGGTCGCCGGACACGACGCGGTCGCGACGCCGAGCCTCGTGCGCCGGGTGCCGTCCGGGGGTGCGCAGAGCCATCGACTTCGACTTTACGGTCCTTCGCCGGCGGAGCCGGCGAGGCGCAGCGCGTGCCCCGGAGCATCGACCCCATGGCGCAAGAACGCGAAGACGTCGTCGTGCGCGGCCTGGAGCTCCCCGAGACGGCATCGCCAGCCATCGATCGCGGCGGTGTCGTACTGCTCCGCACGCAGCCGCACGTAGGCGAACGGCGCCACGTCGAGCAGCGGCGCTCGGGGCCAGCGTTCACCGTCGGTGACGCAGAGCGCGGCTCCGTGCTCGCGCAGCACCTGGTAGACGCCGGGGACGAACCAGGACTCGTGACGGCACTCGACCGCCGCCGGCAGGGCCAGGGCCCCGAGCAACCCGTCCAGCAGCGCGAGGTCGACCTGCCGGGTCGGCGGGAACTGGAGCAGGAGCGGTCCCAGGCGGTCGCCCAAGCGGCGAAAGCGCGGTCCGAGCTCCCTCGCCAGGTCCTCGCGCGGCCACCCCGCCGCGGAGTAGGTGAGGGCGCGATGGCCCTTGCAGCAGATCCGGAACGCCGGCGGCGTTCCCGCCGCCCAGCCGTCGAGCGTCTGGTCGGCGGGCATGCGATAGAACGAGCCGTTCAACTCCACCGCCCGCAGCCGATCCGCGTACGCCGGCAGCATTTTCGACGCCGCCAGCCGAGCCGGGTAGAACGAGCCCCTCCACTCCGGATACGAGAATCCGCTGCACCCTGCGTAGATCGTCATCGCGTCATTCGGCGCCGCCGGACGAGGCATCAGCGCCGGCGGCGAGCAGCAGCGCTATTGTCTTGCGTGCGGACCGGCGGCGCCGGTGCGAAGCACAAAAGGGAGCCATGTGATGTCACCGACCTCGAACACGCGGCGCCGCGCACCGGCGGCGGAGAACGGCGCGACCTCGGGGCGCCGCCACGCGCCGACACCCTCGAGCGGGGATGCGCTGGTCGCCGACCTCGTCCACAGCGTAGATCGTCTGCTGGCCGAGAACCGCGCCCTCAAGCGCGAGGTGGTGCAGCTCCAGCGCAAGCTGGCGAGCGCCGCCGGGCTCGGCGACTCGGCTCGCACGCTCGCGAACCTGCAGCGCCGCATCGCCCATGCGCTCGAGGCCTCCGCCCCGCCGCGCCCGCAGCACCGCCGCGTCACCGACCCGGAGCTGCTCGCCAAGCGCCGTGCGGCGCTCGTCAAGGCGCGAGCCGCACGAGCGGAGAGGCGGTCGGAGCAGAGGGCAACGCCAGGCTGAGCGCGGACCCGGGCCTCGCCTCACCGCGCCGGCGGGAGTGCAGGTGGAGTTTGACATCGATCGCGTTCGGCACGGGAGCCGCGCCCTCGTCGCCGGCAACCGCGTCCCGCGACCGGCAGGCCTCTCTGATCCGGCGCCTGGTCTGCCGGCCTGGCCACCTGCCGGCTGCTCACCGGAGCATCAGGCCGCAGGTCACGTTCGTCATCGTCCCGGTCATGCCGGCCGCGCGATCGGAGGCCAGGAACGCCGCCGCCTCGGCGACGTCGGCCAGGCGGGGAACGCGCCGCAGCGCCGTCATACCGGAGAGAAAGCGCTCGACCTCCGACACCTCGGGGGCGGTCTCGCCCGCCACCGCCTGGAACTTCTCCTTGGAGAGCGTCTCGTGCACGCCGGCGGTCCAGATGCCACAGACGCGCACCCCGTGCGGCCCGACCTCGGCCGCCAGGTAACGCATGAACGACTCCGTCGCGGCGTCGGCCGGCCCTGTGCTGCCCATGCCGGGATGGGCGCCGTCGCCCGACCCGCTGTTCAGATGCAGGATCACGCCGCCGCCCTGCTCGACCATGCGCTTGGCCGCCGCCCGGGCGGTCAGGAAATTGCTC
>JBAPVZ010000138.1:0-2215 GCA_049283435.1 Candidatus Dormiibacterota bacterium | reverse complement strand
GTAGAAGCCGGCGAAGCACTGGTGAACGACGATCACGACGAGCGCCCACCAGGGGCCGAGGACGACCGCGAAGAAGCCGACGTACAGCACCACGTGGAGGGCGAGCAGCCCGATCTCCAGCCGGCGGCGCTCTGAGGGGCGCTGCCGCAGGAACGTGACGCCGTTCAGGTGCATCGCCCAGGCGAGCCCGAAGAGGAGCGGGAAGAAGAGTGCTGCCTGGTGCTTGGCGATGAACCGGCGCAGACCTCTCGACTCGAGCGCCTGCTCCTCCGAGTAGGAGATGACGCCCGGTCCGATGTCGGGATCCATGTCGACGTCGTTCGGGTTCGCGTGATGCCGGTTGTGCTTGTCGACCCACCAGCCGTAGCTGATCCCGAGCAGCAGGTTCCCGGTGAGCAGCCCGACGAAGACGTTCGCCCGTCCTTCCTCGAACATCTGTCGATGCCCGGCGTCGTGGAGCTGGAAACCGAGCTGTCCGAAGATGATCGCGAGCACGACCGCGTCGAGCACGAGCGCCCAGGGCTGCCCGCGGAGCACGACGAACCCGGCGAGTGACGCCGCGAGCAGCGCCATCTTGACGACGATCGATCGCGTGTAGAAGCCGCTCTGCTTGTCGAGCAGGCCGGCGTCCTGGACGCGACGCTTCAACACCGCGTAGTCGGAGGGAGGACTGGCCGGCGCGACCGGCGCCCGCAGGGTGGGCAGAGTCGACGTCATGTCGACTCTAGGGGGCGCGAGGCGCAGGACTCCGCCGACGGGACGGCGGAGGCCGGCACCGCGACGCGCCGGTGGGCCGGCGCGATCGTCGCGAGCCGGCGACCGGCGGACGGGAGGGGATGGATCTGGATCATGGTGTGGGTGGTTGACCTTCTTGAGGAGTGCTGCTGGTTGCAGCGCGGTCGGCTACCGGAGCCCGATTGGGCATCGGCACCGGTGCGCTCAGCAGTGGGCGTATCAGCTCGATCGGGATCGGGAAGACGATCGTCGCGTTCTGGTTCGACCCCATGTCGAGCAGGGTCTGCATGTAGCGCAGGGCGAGTGCGGCGGGTTGGGTCGAGATGACCTCGGCGGCGTTGGCCAGCGTCTGGGCGGCCTGGAACTCGCCTTCGGTGGCGATGATCTTGGCCCGCTTCTCCCGCTCCGCCTCCGCCTGCCTGGCGAGCGCTCGCACCATCGTCGGTGCCAGCTCGGCGTCCTTGACCTCGACGGCGCTGACCTTGATGCCCCAGGGCTCGGTCTGCCGGTCGATGATCGTCTGCAGCGTGCGATTGATCTTGTCGCGCTGACCGAGCAGCTCGTCCAGGCTCGACTGCCCGAGCACCGCGCGGAGGGTGGTCTGGGCGATCTGGGAGGTGGCCGTCGCGAAGTCGAAGACGGCGGTGATCGCGTGGCGGGCGTCCAGCACCTGAAAGAAGATCACCGCGCTGACCTTCACCGTGACGTTGTCCGAGGTGATGATCTCCTGCGGGGGCACCTCGAGTGTGACGACGCGCAGGTCGACCTTGGTCGCCCGGTCGACACCGAGCGGGAAGATGAAGAACAGACCGGGTCCGCGCAGCTCCATGAGACGCCCGAGGCGGAACACGACACCACGCTCGTACTCGCGGGCCACGCGCACGCTGCTCGACAGCAGCAGGAGTGCGACGAGCACCACGACGACGACGATGGTGATGGCGAGTGTCATGCGGGCATTTACCTTGGAGCCGGGCACCGTGCCCGGTCTCGTCACCCACTTTCCGACCGACTCCGTGACAGGCGCGTGATGCCGGCGTGACCGCGCGCCGGCTCGGGGTGCAGCGGACGCGACCGCTCGAGGGGGCGGCGAGCCCGCCGGCGACCGGCCGCGATGTCCAGCAGCGGTCGTCCCCGAGTGCGCGTAGCGTGCGACGCGAGTGACGATGACCAAGCTGATCGAAAGGATCGAGTCACCCGTCGTCCGGGTGCTGGCACCGCGACTCCCCCATATCTCCGTCCTCGGTGGGTTCCAGCTCGCCGCCGGAGATCGGGCGGTTTCGCTCGCCGAGGGATCCGAGCGCCTGCTCGCGTTGCTCGCGCTGCGCGGCAGGCCGGTGAAGCGCGTGCAGGTGGCCGGTCTCCTCTGGCCGGACGCGAGCGACGGCCGGGCCTTCGCGTGCCTGCGCTCGTCGCTGGCGCGGCTCCTCGGAGTGGACCGAGCATTGCTGTCCGTCACCGCGACCGACCTGCAGCTCACGGG
>JBAPVZ010000137.1:0-6222 GCA_049283435.1 Candidatus Dormiibacterota bacterium | reverse complement strand
TCGGAGCCGGATCCCCGAAACACCGACCTACACCGCGATCGAGGCGCGCGGGGAGATCGCCAGGGCACCGCTGCGGACCGTCTTCGGGCGGCACCCGCTGCAGCTGCTGCAGGTCGCGGCGATCCAGTTCGTCGGCGTGCCCTACTACCTCTGGTCGACGTTCGTTCCGACCTACGCCCACCTGGTCGGCCACCTCTCGCTGAGCCTTGCCCTGACCGGGAACACGATCGGGCTGCTCGTCTACCTGGTCGCGCTGCCGGTCGTCGGCCGCCTCTCCGACCGCTTCGGTCGCAAGCCGTTCCTCCTCGCGTCGGCCGTCGGGTTGGTGGTCCTCGTCTACCCCTGCTTCCTGCTGCTGCACAGCCCCTCGCTCGGCGCCTACCTGATTGCGAACCTGGTCGGCTGGCTCCTCCTCTCGATGATCGAGGCACTCGGCCCGGCGGTGATGGTCGAGCTCCTGCCGGCCGACGTCCGCGTGTCCGGCATCGGCGTGCCCTACCAGCTCTCGACGGCGGTGCTCGCCGGAACGGCGCCGCTCCTCGCGTCCTGGTTCATCGCGATCGGCCACCCGACGTACATCGCGTTCTATGTGATCCTCGTTATGCTCGTCGCCGGTCTTCTCTACCTGACGATCCCGGAGACGCGCAGCCGGCAGGTGACGTTCACCGGCGAGGCCGAGGCAACCCCGGCGGGAGCCGCCGACTGACGGCAGCGCCGGGGGCGAAACGGCGAGCGCACGTTCGCGATCTCGCGACTTGGCGACGACGACAGTAGGCTTGGCACCGATGGCCAAGATCCTCGTCGTCGACGACGACCCCAAGATCCGGTCCTCGCTGCGCCGCACGCTCGCCTTCGACGGCTACACCGTGCGCGAGGCGGAGGACGGTCGGGAGGCGCTGACGACGATGCTCGACGAGCTGCCGGACCTGGTCCTCCTCGATCTCATGCTGCCCGGGATCGACGGCATCGAGGTGGCCCGCCGGTTGCGCGAGATGAGCGACGTACCGATCGTCATGGTCACCGCCCGCGACGGTACGTCGGACCAGGTGACGGGGCTCGACGCCGGCGCGGACGACTATCTCGTCAAGCCGTTCATCAAGGACGAGTTGCTCGCCCGCATCCGCGCCGTCCTCCGCCGGCGCACCCCGGGCGACAAGGCACGGCAGCACCAGGTTGCGGACCTGGTGCTCGACGAGCGGGCGCACCTGGTGACGCGCGGCGGGCGCGAGCTCGATCTCACGCCCCGCGAATACGAGCTGCTCCTGTTCTTCCTGCGCCATCCCGGCGAGGTGCTGGCCCAGGATCGCATCCTCGCCGCGATCTGGGGGTACACCGGCAGCAAGGTGTTGGACGTGTACGTCGGCTACCTGCGCACGAAGATGGAGGCCGAGGGTGAGTCCCGGCTGATCCAGACCGTGCGCGGCGTGGGCTACGTACTGCGTCCGAGCTGATGTCGGGGGGAGCAGGCTCGATGTCGCTCCGCCTGCGGATGACGCTGCTCTCCGGCCTCGCCGTGTTCGCGGTCGTCGCCCTGTTCGGCGTCGGCGTCTACCTCGTGATGTCGGTCACGCTGTACAACCAGACCGACAAGGGACTCCAGGGGGCCAGCGATCGCATCGTGCGCCACATCGATCGGGCGCCGCCCAGCCGATTCGTGACCTCGGCCGGCCTCCGGCAGCTGCTCGTCGGGACCGACGAGCAGTACATGGTTGCGCTCTACAACGCGCAGGGCGACCAGCTCATCTCGAGCCAGAACTTCGACGGGAAGATCGTGATCTCCGATCAGGTGCGCAATCGGGCACTTTCCGGGCCGCCGCAGAGCATCACCCTGCGCGGCACCCAACTCCGGGTGCTCGTCACCGGTGTCACGAGCACGACCCCCCTGCCGCCGGATGCTCCCCGCCTGATCGTCGTCGTCGAGGACATCTCCTCGCTGCAGACGACGCTGCGCGTGCTCGAGCTGATCCTCGCCGGCGGGGCCGCGACGGTGCTCATCGTCGCCGTCGGGCTGGGGTGGATCGTCGCCGGCCGCTCGCTCGCGCCGGTCACCTCTCTGACGCGGGCAGCCGAGCGGCTCGGCGGCGGTGGCGAGCTGGGCCGGCGCCTGCCCTCGCCCCACACGCGAGACGAGATCTACCGGCTCTCGGCCGCGTTCAACGGGTCGCTGGACCGCCTGGAGGGCGTCTACCGCGAGCTCGCCGAGTCGCTGGCTCGTCAGCAGCGATTCGTCGCCGACGCGTCACACGAGCTGCGGACGCCGCTGACCGTGATCCTGTCGAACGCGGAGAACCTGCGCGACCAGCCCCAGCTGCCGGTCACCGAGCGGACGGAGTGGCTCGACGAGGTGATCGAGGAGGCGAAGCGCATGGCGACGCTGTCCTCGGATCTGCTGCTGCTCGCCCGGGCCGATACCGACGAGCAGCTCCGGCTCGGCGAGGTCGTCTGGCGCGAGCTCCTGGACCAGGTCGTGCGCGACGCCCACCGGCTCTGCGACCCGAGACCGATCACCGTCACCGCGCCGGCCGACCTGGGGCGTGGTATCGCGGACCGCATGGCGATGCTGCGAGTGTTCCGCGTGCTGTTCGAGAACATCGCTCGCCACACGCCCGAGACCGCTGCCGTCGAGCTGGTCGCCTGGCGGGAGGGCGCGTGGCTACGGTTCACGGTCGCCGACGCCGGCCCCGGGGTGCCGGCGGCGCAGCTACCCCACATCTTCGACCGCTTTTTTCAGGCCGATCAGTCCCGGCGCGGCAGAGGGACCGGCCTCGGCCTGGCGATCGCACGCAACATCGTCCTGCACCATCGCGGGCAGATCGCGGCGCGCAACCGGCCACCGCGCGGCCTCGAGATCGCGGTGCGCATCCCCGTCACGCTGGAGGCGCCGAACGAGCTGGAGGCAGCTGCCCGCTGACCGCGCGCCGAACCCGCGACGGTGGGAGTTACGCAATTCTTACCCCCCTCTGTCACGTCCAGAGACGGGGGTGCGGTTCCATGAGGTCATGCGGATGACGATCGCCCAACTGCTGGATGCACGAGCCCAGCTCGGCTCACGGCTCGCCTATGCCGTCGGCCGCGACGAGAACGACGGTGTGCGCTCGCCGGAGCTCCCGGGCGCGACGCTCAGCTACGCGCAGCTCGCCGAGGCGACCGGCCGGTGGCGCACGCTCGCGGGTGAGCATCTCTCGCAGGGGCATCGGGCGGTCCTGCAGATCGCCGATCCGCTTCGGTTCGCGGTCGCCTTCCTCGGGCTGATCGCGGGCGGTGCGACGGTCGTCCCGCTCAACCCGAGCGTGCCTGCCGAGGGGCGGCGCGGCCTGCTCGAACTGCTCGGTGGAGACGTCTTCGTCACCGACCTCGCCGACGATCTCGGCGTGTCGGTGCCGACCTGGACGATCGGCCCCGGCGGTGCGGTCGGCGACGTCAGCGCCGCAGTCGCCGTGCACGCACGGCGGCCCCCCCTCGACCCCCGCCCGGCCCTGATCCTGAGCAGCTCCGGCACCACCGGCGTGCCGAAGGTGATCCCGCTCGAGGAGCGTCAGCTGCTGTACGTGGCGGCGAAGGTCGCCGAGCACCACAAGCTGGACGCCGGCGAGCGCGGCTACTGCCCGCTGCCGCTGTTCCATGTCAACGCGGAGGTGGTCGGCCTGCTCGCGACGCTCGTCGCCGGGTCCAGCCTCGTGCTCGATCGGAAGTTCCGGCGCACCGGCTTCTGGAAGCTGGTCGACGCCTGGCAGGTCACCTGGATCAACGCGGTCCCGGCGATCCTCGCCATCCTGGCCCGCTCCGAGCCGCCGCCGAGCGAGGTCTCGGCACGGGTGCGGTTCGCGCGCAGCGCATCGGCGCCCCTGCCCGCCCCCGTGCAGGTGGAGTTCGAGGAGCACTGCGGCATCCCCGTCCTGGAGACCTACGGCATGACCGAGGCCGCGGCGCAGATCACGGCGAACCCGGTGCCGCCGGAGCCGCACAAGGCGGGCTCGGCCGGCCGGCCGGTCGGCGTCGAGCTGCGAGTCGTCGATCGCCGCGGACGCCGGCGTCCGGCCGGTACCGTCGGTGCGGTCGAGGTTCGCGGTCCGTCGGTCGTCGAGCACTACCTGACGCCGGGACCCGGGGAGAGCCTGCGATCGGCGCGCAAGCCGGACGGCTGGCTGCGCACCGGCGACATCGGGCACCTGGACCAGGACGGCTATCTCTTTCTCGCCGGCCGCGCCGACGACGTCATCAATCGCGGCGGCGAGAAGGTGTATCCGCGGCCGATCGAGGACGTGCTCCGGCTGCACCCGGACGTGTCGGAGGTCGCCGTCATCGGCGAGGCGGATCCTATCCTGGGACAGTGCCCGGTGGCTTATCTGACGCAGGACGACAAGACCGACGCCGATCGTCTGGAGTCGGAATTGCGCGCCCTGGCGACGGCACGGCTGGAACCGCAGAGCCGTCCCGTGCGGTATCACGTGGTCGCGTCGCTCCCGGCGGGCCCCACCGGCAAGGTGAGCCGGCAGAAGCTGCGGGACGCGGTGGCGCTGGAGGCGGCGCGGGCGTAACGAGGGGGCGCCCCCACCTCTCGCAGATCGACCTGCTGCGCATGGCGCCCATGGCGGGCGTCGTGATCGTGCACTCGATCTACCTCACGCAACCGGTCGACAGCTTCGGCGCGAACGCCGTGCTGATGTTCCTGCACACGAATCGAGAGCTGTTCTTCTTCGTCACCGCGTTCGTGCTGTCGCTGTCGACCCGCTTCTGGGAGCGGCCCATCGACCGCATGCCGTTCTGGCGCAAGCGATTCCCGCCGGTGCTCTTCCCCTACCTCTTCTGGACGCTGATCTACTGGATCACGGACCTGATGCGGTTCCAGCCCGACGTCGGCCTCGCGGCCTGGTGGCTGGGCAGCGACCTGTGGCTCGGCTGGTTCGACCTCTACTTCCTGCTCGTCACCATGCAGCTGTATCTGTTCTTCCCCCTGCTCGCGTGGCTCATCCAGCGCACGCGCGGCCATCACCTGCAGCTGGTCGCCGTGAGCGCGGCGATCGAGCTCGCGATCACGACCGTCATGCAGTACTGGTGGCCCGACATGCCGGGCTGGGTGCAGTGGTGGTTCTCCTCGGCCCAGGTCGAGGTGACCAGCTACCAGCTCTTCTTCCTGCTCGGTGCGCTGTGCGCGGTGCATTTCGACGAGGTCCGGGCCTGGATCACCGCCCATCGCGGACGAACGTTCCTCTTGGCACTCGCCGGGGGCCTCGTCGGCGAGGGCTGGTACCTGCTGAACATGGCCCTCGGTCAAACCTCGAGCCAGGCGGCGAACGTGCTCCAGCCGGCGGAGGCGATCCTCGTCGTCGCGTCCCTGCTCGCACTCTGGGTGCTCGCCGAGTGGGCGGTCGCGCGCTTTCCGGCCGACGGCCGGCTGTGGAAGGCGCTGCGCTTCGCGGCGGACGCGTCCTTCGGCGTCTTCCTGGTGCACATGCTCGTGCTGACGGCGCTCTATTACACGCCCGTCTACCACCTGATCGGATTCGATCGCCTGCCCTCGCCAATCGCGACGCTGCTCACGATCGCGATCGCGCTCACGGTGACCGCCGCCTTCGTCGCGCTGCTGCGCCATCTGCCGCTCGCGAAGCTGACGACGGGCCGGCCCCGCAAGCGCTGGACGGCGACCGAGCGGGTCGCGGCCTAGCAGCGTGGCCGAGCGCTTCCCTTAAGCTTGGGCGGTGGGTAGGCTGACCTCGAGACGGCTGCGACGGGCACCGTGCCGCCTCGCAGCGCTCGCCGCGCCGCCCCGGTGACCGCGCTGCAGCCCCCCGCCGGCCACGATGCCGCCGACCGCTACAAGTGGGTCGCGCTGATCAACACGACCGTCGGCGTCACCCTGGCGACGATCGACATGTCGATCATCTTGATCTCGATGCCCGACATCTTCCGAGGCATCCATCTCGACCCGCTGGTGCCCGCCAACAGCTTCTTCCTTCTCTGGATGCTGCTCGGTTACGCAACCACCGGCAGCGTCCTGCTCGTCAGCCTGGGGCGCCTGGGCGACCAGTTCGGGCGCGTCAAGATGTACAACCTCGGCTTCGTCATCTACACGACCGCCTCTTTGATCCTCGCGCTCAACCCGCTGTCCGGTACCGGCGGCGCCTGGTGGCTGCTCGGCTTCCGCATCATGCAGGGGGTCGGCGGCGCCTTTCTTGTCTCCAACTCGGCGGCGATCTTGACCGACGCCTTCCCCGTGCACCA
>JBAPVZ010000136.1:0-14087 GCA_049283435.1 Candidatus Dormiibacterota bacterium | reverse complement strand
GACCGCATCGCCGCCGGCATCGACGACGTCCCCACGCTGGCCTGCGAGGTGGGCGCCCGGTCTGCGGGTCACCGCCGCCGGCGACGCGCCGGGGTGGTGACTTCGTCGTCGAGTGCCGTCCGGCCTGACGCGCCGGGAGCGTTCGAACTCGCCCGCTTGACGCAGCCCGACCCCGGGTGTTAAAAAGCTGCTGACAAGGTTGTCAGAGGCCGACTGCTGAGGCGTGGGGATGACTGCAGGCACCGGAACGACGCGCTCGATCGGTGGTGATCGCGAGGGACGAGAATGTGAGCCCGTGGAGGGGCCGCGAGCGGGGCGACACCCGACGATGCAGGATGTCGCGGGCCAGGCCGGCGTCAGCATCAAGACCGTGTCTCGCGTCGTCAACGGCGAGGCCTACGTCGCGCCGGAGACGGCCGCCCGGGTTCGCGCCGCGATCGGCGAGCTCGGATTCCGCCGCAACGAGATGGCGCATCTGCTGCGCAAGCAGAACGCGACGGCTGCGATCGGGCTCGTCATCGAGGATCTGGGCAACCCGTTCTATGCGGCGATCGCGAGGGCGGCCGAGCAGGTTGCCCGCGAGCACGACTGCGTCCTCGTCGTCGGCAGCTCGGAGCAGGACCCGGCCCGGGAGCGTGAGCTGATCGCGAGTCTGCTCCGCCGCCGCGTCGACGGGCTCCTGCTCGTGCCGGCCGCCCAGGACCACGAATTCCTCCGCGCCGAGCTCGAGCGCGGAGTCCCGATCGTGTGTCTCGACCGGCCGGCAGCGGGGATCGACGCGGACGTCGTCCTCCTGGACAACTTCCGGGGAGCGGAGGAAGCGGTCGAGCACCTGCTCGAGCAGGGGCACCGCCGGATCGCGATGCTGAGCGACGACTCCTCGGTCTGGACCGGCGCCGAGCGTCTTCGCGGCTATCGCGCGGCGCTGCACCGGTATCGGGTGAGGCCCGACGAGGCCCTGGTCGCCGAGGGCTGCTTCGACGTCACCGATTCGGCGGACGCCGCGACGCGCCTGCTCGCCCAGCGATCGCCGCCGACCGCCTTCTTCGCCGCCAACAACCGGGGCTCGATCGGCGCGCTGCTCGCGCTCGGCCGCTCCCAGCGACGCGCCGCGATCGTCGGCTTCGACGACTTCGAGCTCGCCGAGCTCCTGACGCCTCCGGTCACCGTCGTCAGCTACGAGGCCTCCGAGATGGGTCGAGCCGCTGCGCGACTGCTGTTCGAGCGCATGCGCGGCGAGGCGGGGGCCCCGCGCACGCTCACGATCCCCGTCCACCTGGTACGTCGAAGCGAGGAGGAGATACCGAGATGGGAATGACGAGGCGACAGTTCGGGATGTCGGCGGCGGCGCTCGGCGCACCGCTGCTGCTCGCGGTCCGGACACCGACGGCGCTGGCCGCGACGACGGCCGGCGACTCCGGCGGCCCCTACGCGGAGCGCGCGATCGCGGCGTACGAAGCCCTGCAGAAGCAGTACTACCGGGCGTCGGTCCACCTCTATGCCGAGACCTCACCGGCGCAGCCGGGCAACGCCTACTCCTACGTCTGGCCCTTCTCGCAAGCGATGGCGGCGACCCTCGACGTGTTCGGGATGCCGCACCTCGGCGGCCGGTACGCGAGCGACGTGTCCGACCGCGTCATCGGGCTGGCGAGCTACTGGAATCCCACCCCGCAGTCGAGCAACCCGCCGAGCCCGCCACCGAGCCCCGGGGGCTACGCGTCCTACGTCATGCCACCGCTCGGCCAGGGCGGCGATCTGTTCTACGACGACAACTCGTGGATCGGGCTCGCCTCGCTGCAGCAGCACCTGGCCACGGGCGATGCTGCGGCGCTGCAACGCGCCGAGGCGATCTTCACGCTGCTCCAGTACGGCTGGGACACCAACCCGAGCCATGCCGACCCCGGCGGCACGTTCTGGGAGCAGGGCTCGGGGAGCCACGACCGCAACACGATCTCCAACGGACCCGGCGCGGAGATCGGTGCTCGCCTCACCCTGCTCACCAAGGACCCGTCGTACCTGGGGCACGCGAAGCAGATGTTCGACTGGGCGAACCGGTACCTGCGCGCGCCGAACGGGCTCTACTGGGACCACGTCGACCTGCAGGGCAACGTCCAGACGACGCAGTGGAGCTACAACCAGGGCGTCATGCTCGGCGCTGCGGCGCTGCTCTTCCAGGCGACCGGAGACCGCTCCTATCTGGCTCAGGCGATCGACATCGCCGGCCGCTCGCTCGCTTTCTATGGCGCCGGCGGCCGCTACTACACGCAGAGCGTGATCTTCGACGCGATCTTCTTCAAGAACCTGCTGCTGCTCGACTCCTACGCCCCCGATCCGCGTTACCGCGCGGCGCTGCAGGGCTACGCCGACGCGCTGTGGCAGGCCGTCGATCCCAATTCCGGCCTGCTGGCGCTGCAGCCGTACCAGCCCATCGACCTGCTCGACCAGGCGGGGTTGGTCCAGGTCTGCGCGCTGCTCGCCTGGAGCGCGAGCGACTACCGCAACCTCTGCTAGACAACTGCTCAGGACGCCTTCGCGACGGCGCTGCGCAGCCTCGCTGCCAGCGCCGCCGACCGGTGGCCCTTCAGCGCGAGCAGCTGTAGCTTGTCGGCGGGGATGTCGAACAGGAACTGGCTCGCCGCGAGCTGGTGCGTCCGGCTGAAGATGGTGCGCTCGCTCGACGCGGTCAGGTAGAGCCGGCGCTGCGCCCGGGTCACGCCGACGTAGCAGAGTCGTCGTTCCTCGTCCAGCCCGCCCGCCTCCTGGAACGCGCGCTCGTGCGGCAGCACCTTCTCCTCCAGTCCGGTGAGGAACACGACCGGGTACTCGAGGCCCTTCGCCATGTGCAGCGTGATCAGGGTGACCTCGTCGCGGCGCCCGCCCGAATCGTCCGCGTCGGAGGTCAGCGCGACGTCGGTGAGCAGGCGCTCGATGCCCTTCGGGGCGGCGAGATGGTCATAGTCCTGGGCCAGCTGCCGCAGCTCGACCAGGTTGTCGAGGCGCAGGGCAGCGCCGGACGAGCCATCCTCGTAGTGCTCGGCGAGGTTCGCGTGCCGGATCACGAGCTGAACCAGCTCGCTCGGTCGCCGGGTCCTCGCCTCGTGCACGAGCGGAGCGACCTGCGCGTAGAACCCGGCCAGCGCCTGCTGCGCGTCCTGCCGCACCGGCACCTGCTCCGGCATCGCGCAGGCGTCGAGGATCGAGGTGCCGCCGTCGGCTGCCGCCTGGACGGCGGCCTGGGTGGTGCGCGCCGAGATCCGCCGCTTGGGCACGTTCGCGATGCGGTCGAAGGAGACGGCATCGCTCGGATTGACGGCGAAGCGAAGGTAGGCGATGACGTCCTTGATCTCGCGCCGGTCCCAGAACTTGAGCCCACCCACCAGGTGATAGGGAATGCGGCGCTCGACGAGCGCGCGCTCGTAGGGCCGGGACTGCGCGTTGGTGCGGAACAGGATCGCCTGGTCGCTGAGCGACCACCCCCCCTCCTCGCGGAGGCGCAGGATCTCCTCCCCGACGTACGCGGCTTCGAGCGCATCGTCGGGCGCGAGCAGCAGCGAGGGCATGATCCCCTCTCCCCGCTCGGTCCAGAGACGCTTCTCCATCCGCTCCGGGTTCTTCGAGATGACGGCGTGCGCGACGTCGAGGATGCCCTGGGTCGAGCGGTAGTTCTGCTCCAGCTTCACGATGTGCGCGTCGGGGAAGTCGCGCCGGAAGTCGAGGATGTTGCGCACGTCGGCGCCCCGGAACCCGTAGATGCTCTGGTCGTCGTCGCCGACGACGGTCAGGTTGCGGTGCTTGCCGGTCAGCAGCCGGAGCAGCTCGTACTGAGCCCGGTTCGTGTCCTGGTACTCGTCGACGAGCACGTGCTGGAACTGCGCCGACCAGCGCTCGCGAACCTCCTCGTCCTGCCGCAGGAGGCGCACGAGGTTCGTGAGCAGGTCGTCGAAGTCCATCCCGTTCGACTCCCGCGAGAGCTCCTGGTAGCGGCGGTGGACGAGCTCGAGGGCGGCGCCGACGCCGCCCGCCGCGACCTCACCGGGCGTCCGCAGCTCCGCCTTGGCACGCGAGATCGTCGCCGCCAGGCCGGCCGCCTGGTGCTCCTTCGGATCGAGCTCCAGGTCGGCGAGCGCGCGCTTCAGGATCGAGCGAGAATCTGCCTCGTCGAAGATGACGAACCCGGCTCGGTAGCCGAGGTGACGCTCCAGCGCTTCCGGATGCTCGCGCAGCATGCGCGTCGCCACCGCGTGGAAGGTGCCCGCCCAGAGTCCCTCCGGTCGGCGGCCGAGCAGCTCGCGCAGACGGCCGCGCATCTCGCGGGCGGCCTTGTTGGTGAAGGTCAATGAGAGGATGCGATCGGGGGTGACGCCGCCCTCGGTGACGAGCCGGGCGATGCGCATCGTCAGCACCCGGGTCTTGCCGCTGCCGGCGCCGGCGAGGATGAGGAGAGGGCCGCCCGAATGGGTCACCCCATCTCGCTGGGGCCCGTTGAGCGAGTCCAGTTCCACGAGCAGCCAATCCTATCGGGCGACCGCGGGTGCGGTCGCCAAGGCGCCGATCACGGTCAGGACGCGGTCAGCGGCCTCCCTGGCGAGCGCCATCACGTCCCGCCCCTACTGTCGTAGGCTCCGGGACGGTGCGCCGGGCCGAGGCCGGCGTGCAGCGACACGCCGCGCTGAGTCGGCGTGCCCGTCGCAGGTCGGTCCTGCCGGGGCGAAGGATGCGGTGTGAGCGAGCAGCAGGCGGCGTCGGTGTCGAGCCGAGATCTTCCCGGGCGGACGAAGGCGGCGGTGATGGGCGCCGTGATGCTCGTCCTCTTCCTCTCTTCGCTCGACCAGACGGTCGTCGGCACGGCGCTGCCGCGCATCGTGACCGACCTCCAGGGCAACCAGATCTACACCTGGGTCGTCACCGCCTACCTGCTCACCTCGACCGTCGTCGTGCCCGTCTACGGCAAGCTGTCCGACGCCTACGGCCGCAAGCCGATTCTGCTCGTCGGCATCTTCCTGTTCGTCGCCGGGTCGTTCGCGTCCGGTCAGTCGCGGTCGATGGAGCAGCTGATCGGCTTTCGCGCGCTGCAGGGCCTGGGGGCGGGCGCGCTGATGCCGGTTTCGCTCTCCGTCATCGGGGATCTCTTCTCCGCCCGGGAGCGCGGTCGCTACCAGGGCTTGTTCGGCGCCGTCTTCGGCGTCAGCTTCATCCTCGGGCCGCTGATCGGCGGCTTCTTCACCGACGACGTGAACTGGCGTTGGGTCTTCTATGTCAACCTGCCGATCGCGATCGCCGCGTTCGTCGTCATCCTCGCCGTGCTGCCGAACCTGGGTGAGCGCACCGCCTCCATCCGCGAGCTGGACTACCTCGGCACCGTCCTCTTCGCGGCCGGCGTCATCCCGCTGCTGATCGGGCTCACGCAGAAGGGGCAAACCGACAGCTCGGGCCAGCTCTACGCGTGGACCTCGTTCCAGGTCGGCGGCCTGATCGTGATCGGGTTCGTGCTGCTCCTCGCCTTCATCTTCGTGGAGAGTCGGGCGCGGGAGCCGATCATGCCGCTCGACCTCTTCCGCGGCCGCAACTATTCGGTCGTCATGACGTGCGCGTTCGTGCTCGGCTTCGGCATGTTCACGTCGGTCATCTACCTGCCGCGCTTCTATCAGATCGTGCGAGGCGTCAGCGCGACGGCATCCGGGTACGAGATCTGGCCGTTGCTCGTCGGCCTGATGGGCGGCAGCATCCTCGCCGGCCAGCTGATCAGTCGCTTCGGCCGCTACAAGCTGCTGCTGCTCGCGTCACCGCTGCTCCTGATCGCCGGCAGCGCGCTCATGACGCGACTGACCGACAACATCTCGAACACGGAGTTGTGGGCCTTCATGCTGCTCCTCGGACTCGGCATCGGGCCGGGCATGGCCGGCTATACCGTCGTCGCCCAATCGTCGGTGCCGTTGAACCGGATCGGCGTCGCCACGAGCGCGCTCACGTTCTTCCGCCAGATCGGGGGCTCGGTCGGGCTTGCGCTCGCGGGGACACTCTTCAACTCGACGTTCACGACCAATTTGCCCGCCCGGCTGCATGCCCACCAGGTGCCGCAGCAGCTGATCGACCGCTTCAACGGCAACGCTGCGAGCGGACTGACCTCGGCGGGCAACCTCGCCTCGACGCTCGGAAAGCAGCTCCCGGCGCCGCTCCACCCGTTCATCCCCGGGATCGTCGCTGCGCTGCACGAGGCGATGTCGGAATCGATCGCGGTGCTGTTCTGGCTCACGCTCGGCGCCGGCGTCCTGACCTTCCTGGTCACGATCCCGCTGCGGGAGCAGCCGCTGCAGGGCGGCCCGTCGTCGCGGCGGGAGCAGCGGGCAGCCGAGATGGCGGCGGCCGGGCCGGACGAGGAACTCGCGAAGGCAGGCTGAGCGTCGCGCCGGGTCGGGCTACGCGCTCGTGACCGCCGCCTCCAGCTCGCGGACGAGCGGGATCACCTGGGTCGCGAACCGCCGCATCTCGGGCAGATGCGGCGAGAACTGGAGCAGCAGCACGTCGACGCCGGCCCGCTCGAACGCGAGGATGCGCTCGGCGACCTGCTGCGGCGTGCCGACCAGGTCCGGGCGGAGGCCGCGATTGGAGACCGAGTAGTCCTCGAGGCTGACCTTCGTCTCCAGCTGGCTCTTGCCGACGAAGTCCTGATACGACTCGTAGGCGGGACCGGCGCTGACGTCGGTGATGCGGGCGAGCTCGGCCCGGGCCTCCGCCTCGGTATCCCGCACGATCGCGTAGGCCGCCATACCGAAGCTCTGGAACGGTGCCAGCCCCGCTGTCTCCCGCCGCTCGCGCATCTCGGCGACCTTGGTCGCCAGCTCGTCGACCGTGCCCCCGTGGGTGAGGTAGGCGTCGGCGAAGCGAGTGATCGCCCGCTTTCCCCCCTCGCTCTCCCCGCCGGCGTAGATGCGCGGCGTCACCCGGGGCTTCGGCTCCAGGAACGCGTTCTCGATGGTGTAGTACGCGCCGTGGAAGTCGAACGGCGTCTGCGACCAGAGACCGCGCAGGACCTCGACGAACTCGGTGCTGCGCTGGTAGCGGTCGTCGTGCTCGCTGAAGATGCCGCCGTACTGTTTCGCCTCCTGCTCCCACCAGGCGGAGACGACGTTCAGCGTGAACCGGCCGCCGGAGATGCCATCGATCGTCGCCGCCTGCTTCGCGGTCACGGCCGGGAGGTGGTAGCCGGGCCGGATCGCCGCCATGATCTCCAGCCGCTCGGTGACTGCGGCCATCGCCGCCGCGAGCGCCCAGGCCTCGAGACTCGGTTCGGCCAGCCCCTTGATGTCGTTCAGGTTCAGCTCCGGAATCAGCGTGAGGTCGAACCCGATCGCCTCCGCGGTCCTCGCCACCTCGCGGACGTGCTCGAAGGTGACCGGGGTCTGCTCGTCCTCGACGTTGCGGAGCCAGCCGCCGAAGATCGGCGTCCAGAAGCCGAAGCGCAGGTGTCCGGTAGCGGGGTTCGACATGGACACTGGCGGCGCTCCTCTCTTCGGATCAGGCGGTGGGCAGGGCGGCGCCGTACTGCTCCTGCAGCAGACGACCCAGGTAGCGGGCGATCTCTCCCGGCCCCGAACGGGGGGCCTCCGCCTCCACGGCGGGGTTGTAGTTCGTGTTCGTGTTGACGTCGTAGGTGACGAGACGCCCGTCCACCGTCTCGATGCACTCGATGCCGGCGACGTCGATT
Source organism: Candidatus Dormiibacterota bacterium (assembly GCA_049283435.1). Taxonomy (GTDB): domain Bacteria; phylum Chloroflexota; class Dormibacteria; order Dormibacterales; family Dormibacteraceae; genus CAVTSA01. The sequence goes on along the minus strand of JBAPVZ010000136.1, from coordinate 6,382 downwards.
CGCGCCGCTTCGAGAAACGCGCGGTAGCGCTCCACGATCGGGTGGTCGTCGAAGTCGAGGCGGCGAGAGAACGGCGGGGGCGCATCGGGGGCCGGGTTGCCGTCGGCGTCGCAGATCGCGCCCGCGATCACCTGCGGGACCTCGCACGCGTCGGCCGGGCACAGCTCGAAGCTTCCGGCGGAGATGTCGACGCGGACGGCGTAGACGTAGCGGCCCCCGACGAACTCGACCCGGGTCACGAACGGCTCCGCTGCCCGCAGGTACTCCTGGAGCAGCGTGATCCCATCGGACGGTGCCTCGAAGGCAGCCGAGGTGGCGTACGCGTCGAAGTCCTCGTAGGAGTCGAAACGCCGCACACCGAGCCCCTTGCCGCCCTCGTTGTGCTTGGCGATGAACGGGAGCTCGAACTCGCGCGCACGGCGCGACAGGTCCTGCCTGCCGAAGACGGCGATCGTGCGTGGCACGTCGAAGCCGGCGTTGGCGAGCGCGGTGTACTGGGCGACCTTGCTGACCTCGAGCTCGACGACGTGCCGTCCGTTCACGACGCGGCGGCCGTGGCCCTCCAGCCAGGTGAGCACCGCGCGCGTGAAGTCCTTCGTGTCGGCGTGGTCCCGCGTGTGGGCGGAGGCGCTGAGTCGCGACCAGAACACGCCTTCAGGGGGGGCGGCGGCGAGGTCGATCGACCCGCCGGTGAGGAGCCATTCTGTCAGGGGCACCCCCTCGGCGGTGAAGGCGGCCGCGAGCGGCGGCAACCACTCCGGATTCTCGTGGATGACAAAGACGGCAGGCGTCGCCATTCGACCTAGCGTAGCCCAACTGGGGCAGAGGTCTCCCGAGGGGCGCGGCGGCTACTGCGGGTGGGCGAAGCGGGAACGGGCGGCGGCGACGATGATCTCGACGCAGGCATCGATCGCGATTGCCGTGCTGTCCAGCATCAGGTGATAGTTCGCCGGATCCTGCCACCCCTCGTGGGGGTAGAAGTGATCGATGTAGGCGTGGCGAGCGGCGTCGTTCTCCTTCAGCTGACGCCGGGCGGTCGGCTCGTCCGCGTGCGTGATCCACATCGCCTGCCGGACCCGAGCCTCCTTCGGCCCGTCGACGCGCACGTGCAGCACGTCGGGACGCTCGGCCAGGACGAAGACGCCGGCGCGGCCGAGGATGACCGCACCCTCGCGGTTCGCGGCGAGGCGGAGCGCCTTCTCGGTCGCCATGATGCGGTCGTCGAAGCCGACCTCCTCGGGCGCGAGCGGCACGCCGACCCAGAGCCCGGAGACGGACATCGCCCGGGAGAGGATCGTCGTCAGGCGGCTCTCGTGGAGCTCGTCGTTCTCCAGCATCTCTTCCTGGAGCGGCTCCGCGAACTCGCTCGCGGCGGCGCGGCCGAAGGCGCGGTCGATCATGCGAAGCCCGAGCTGCTCCGCGACCTTGGGGGCGATCAGGCTCCCCCCCGCACCATAGGTCGCCGCGATGGTGACGGTGCTCATCGCCGCGCATGGTACCGTTGCCGGCCCGTCACCGCAACCGACCGCGGAGCGTCCGCACGGCGGAGCGTCCGCCGCCAGCTCAGTGACCGGCGGGCGGCAACGCGATGCCAGCCGATTCCTGCTTCTTCGCGGAGTGCCTCGTATCCGTCTCCAGCAGGCGCTGACGGACGGCGGGGTTCGACGCCGCGTCGGCCACCGTGAGGGCGAGGCCAAGCGCCCCGTCGCGGACCGCGCGATCGGCGGATTCGGTGACGCAGGCGGCGGTGAACTCGGGCTGGTGGTTCACCGCCCCGTCCGCCTCGATCGCGATCATCGGATGGATCGCGGGCATGCGCAGCGACACGTTCGCCATGTCGGTGGACCCGCCCTTCTTCCCACCGGCGGGGTTGAAGCGGCGTCCGATGCCCTCGGCGTTGGCCCGGTAGAGAGCCGCAAGCTCGAGGTCGGCGGCGAACTCCGAATACGGGGCGCTGTCCTGCTGGGTGTCGTAGGTCGTGGCGGTCGCGATGGCACCGGCCTCCAGGCAGCGCTCGACTCGCTCTCGCAGCGTGCGCAGGGCGTCGAGCGTCTCGGCGCGTACGTAGTAGCGCGCGGTCGTCTCCGCCGGAACGATGTTCGGCGCATCGCCGCCCCGGACGACGATGCCGTGGATCTGGTCGTGGGGATGCAGGTGCTGCCGGAGCAGCCCGATCCCGACCTGGGCGACGGTGATCGCGTCGGCGGCGTTGCGACCGAGCTGTGGCCAGGCCGACGCGTGGGCGGCCTTGCCGTGGTAGTTGACCTGGAAATGGTCGACGGCAAGCGAATCCATGCCGTCGACCTCCATCGGGGAGGGGTGCACCATGAGCGCCGCGTGGACGCCGTCGAACGCGCCGCGATCGAGCATCAGGATCTTGCCGCCGCCGCTCTCCTCGGCCGGTGTGCCGAGGACGCGCACTGTGATGCCGAGGTCGTCGGCGACCTGGGCCAGCGCGATGCCGGCACCGGCGCCGGCGCTCGCGATGATGTTGTGGCCGCAGGCGTGACCGATGCCGGGGAGCGCGTCGTACTCGCAGCAGATCCCGATCGTGAGCGGACCGCTACCGGCCGTGGCGACGAATGCGGTCTCCATGCCGGCGACACCTGAGGTGACGTCGAACCCGTTGGTCGCCAGGAGGTCGGCGACCATGGCCGACGACTGGCGCTCCTCGAAGCGCAGCTCGGGGACGGCGTGGATACGATGGCTGAGCTGGACGAGCCGATCCCGCGTCTGGCCGACGACCTTCCCCAGCCGCGCCTTCACCTCTGCCATCTCGCGCTCCTCCAGCATCGATCGTCTTCTGGATCGCCTGCGCTCCATCCGCGGTCGGATGGGCGGTGATGCCATCATCGTGCACGTTCGGTCGGCCGCACGTTCCGCACGATCGCGGCGGCGACGGTGCCGGAGCGAGGTCTCGGCTCCGGTATCATGACTCGGTTCGTCAACCGGTCTGGGCCCGTGGCGCAGTTGGGAGCGCGTCTGACTGGCAGTCAGAAGGTCAGGGGTTCGAATCCCCTCGGGTCCACCACACCAATTTGTAAGGCTATGTCCGGTTGACCATCATAGAAATCCTGCGGATTTGGGGGCCTGAGAGCCTGTTCTGGCCCTCCATCGGAGCCATCAGAATCTGATTATCAGCCGGAAGTTTCGGAAACCGTCTGTAAACGAAGCGCTCCCGGCCCGATGTCGGTCGGGCGGTGGCCAGCCCCCTCGAGAGCGGGCACGCGACTCGCGCGGGCGACGACAACAACGGATTGGAGGGAGCGTTCAGACCAGCCGGCCCGCTCGTCCGGGCGGTCAGCGGAATTGCGAGCGGTCCGGAAGGTCCCTGTGGATTCGGTGCGTCGAACGCCACACCCTGGGTGTGGTCACGCGCAGCAGTTGGGGGCCCCGCTCCCCTTCCACTTCGATCACACCGTCAGACCCGGTACCGAAGAGTTCCTGGGCGAAGTACCGCACCTTGGGCAGCAATTGCGTGGGCGGATAGTATGCGGTCACCACATCCAGGGCTTGCTGAGCCGACCTGATACCCAGGTGGCTCGCCAGGAGGGCGGCATCGGGCGCGTCCTCCGGACGGGCGGACGCCAGCTTCATGGCAAGGAGGTACCTGGGTGAGGCTATCCGCACGATCAGCGCCGAGCCCGGCAGCGCCTCGGCGTCGGGATCGTCTCCAGGAAGGAAGCCCTTGACTCCGTCGTTCAGCCAGTCGGGTTGCAGATCGAATTCCTCGGCCACCCGCTCGATCGCGGAACGGATCTCCGGTGGAGCGAAGAAGGCATCGACATCGAACGTCGCGGCCCGCTGCGGGAACCGGAGTGCGATCGCGGCCCCACCAACCACGAGGGCTGTCGCATCGTCAATGCCACGGTCGACCAGAATCTCGTCGAGCCGGCGGAAGGCGGCCCGGATCAGTTGGGCGTCGAGCACCGCTTCGGACGCCTCTCAAGGTCGACTCGCGTCATGCGGACACCACGACGTCGGAGCGACTCCGGTGTCTCGGCATCAGCCCGAGCCTTGAAGTAGGGGCTCACATACCAGACCTCGCGGAGCACCGGAGCTCGTTCCGTCCATGCGGGAACCGGCAGTCCGAATTCATGGGCCTTGAATTCCGCCCAACCGGCGAGCAGTGCATCGAATTGTTCGTCACCTGTCGAAACGGGCTCAGGATCCAGCAGAGCCTTCTGGGCCGAGCGGTCGGCCGACAACCGATCGAGGTCGTCCAACACCTGGTACAACGCCCGAGGCGCGTCCGCGCCGTCATGCGGACCTGCGAGGCGGTCCCGCATCCAGATGCTGGCGGCCGCAAACGACATCCCACTTCGCATGAACCTCTCCTCGATCAGAAACTGTACCGTGCGGCCCCGGAGATCCCGGCGAGGTCGCGGACTGATCGCCCTTCTCGCTCTGGTGCAGGAGCCCGCCGCTGCGATCTTCGCGAGGTCGGAAACCTCGTTCCGGGCGATCCTCAGGGCCCGCGGTCTGCGGTGCGTCTGACCAACGATCGCCCCCCGAGCGGGCCATCTGAGGCCGTGACTCGGGCATCGGTTGGGTGAAGCCAGCGCCTCGCCGTAGTTACCGTTCGTGCCCCGCCCGCAGCCAACTGATGTAATCGGCGACGCCACGCTGGATATCGAAGGCGGGCTGATAGCCGGCATCTTGATGGATGCGTGTCAGATCGAGAAACGGATCGATACCCGGACCTTCTGGATTCCGGCCGCTCGTGACCTCGAACGCTGCCTCAGGGATGCAGCGCCGGATCGCCGCAATCACTTCCCTATTCGTGGTTGCGCGCCCCGATCCGATGTTGTAGGTGTGGTGGTTGAGTGTCGGCGCGGTCTGGATGAGTGCGATCGCACGGCCGCAGTCCTTGACGTAGCAGAGGTCGCCACCTTCGTCGGCATAGAGCGGCTGCGGTATCCGCGGAATCGCTCGGCCCCGATGGACAGCGGCGTGCACAAGAGCGGGCAGCGCGAGAAAGCTCGTCCCCGCACGGCCGCCAGGACCCCAGACAGCAGACGGGCGGACATTGATCACGTCGATTCCGAGCTGGCCGCCGAGAAACATCGAGAGTAGCTCGGAGCACTTCTTCATGGTTGGGATCGCATGCGCCGCCAGCATCGGAAGCGTCGTCTCCTCGTTCCACGGTCCGGGCGGCAGCCCGCCATACACGCCAATCGTGCTCGCGATGGTGACCCGGGGGACCCCCCAATCCCTGGCTGCTTCGAGAACGTGGAACAGGCTGTCGAACAGTCCGTCGAGGCCCAATGGAGACCCTTCGCCGGGCAGGCGCCAGAGCCGCAGCACTCCGGGGTCGGCAAGGTGCACGATCCCGGTGATTCGGTGGCGTCTGCCGATGTCGAGGAGTGCCGATTCGTCCTCGACATCGAGTTCCTCGACGATCAGACGCGCGTTGCGATCGGGCTGAAGGAAGTCCGGAATCTCCGCGGCCCTATGGCGCGTGACGATGCAGGGCTCCCCGAGATCCAGGAGCGCGCGCGCCGTGTGAGAGCCGATGAAGCCGAGCCCGCCGGTAACGAGGATCATGGTGCACTCCTGGACTTTACGTCAGCGTAGCCGATCATCAGTCCCGCTGATGATCACCCACACTATACTCCATGGTCGTGCCCCTCCGTGCGGCGTCCCAGCACCAATCAGGCGGCGATGCCGCGGCGCCCCCGGCCGTCCTGGCGGACCGGATGGGTTTCCTCCTCAAACACGCGCAGCTTCGCTATCAGGCGATCCAGCAACCCGCACTCGCGCCCTTCGATCTCGACGGACGCCTACTGGCCGTGCTCGCGCTCATGGCGACCGAGGGGCCGGCGCTGCAAGCCCGCCTTTCCGAGCGCCTCCAGGTCGACCGAACAACGATGGTGGCGCTGGTCGATGCCCTCGAGCACCGCGGCCTCGTCGAACGGAAGCGCGACCCGCTCGACCGCCGCGGCCATCAGGTGACCATCACGAAGAAGGGCGGCAACGTCCTGCAGCAAGCCCTGGCGGTTACGGACGCGGCGGAGCGCGACTTCCTGGACCCCCTTTCCAGAGACGAACAGCACCAGTTTCGAGCGCTGCTCGCCAGGCTCGCCGTGGTCGCGGACCGCCGGAGCAGCTAACCGCCTAACTGGCCGCGGCGGCAGCGATCGCCTCCGGCCCGGCATCGAGTGGCCAACCTTGACCACACGTCCGGCGGACTGACAGGATGACCGGGCAGGTGGAGGCGCGCCAAGGAGGTGTCGAGTGGTGGGTGACGAGACCCGGCAGATCGAGGTTGTACCGGACGATTACAGCTACGTCTTCAACCCCTACCGGGAGCCGATCGCGAAAGTCAGGCCGGGCGATCGGGTGAGCATCGACTGTGACGACGCGTTCGAGAGCCGGATTC
>JBAPVZ010000135.1:0-3227 GCA_049283435.1 Candidatus Dormiibacterota bacterium | reverse complement strand
GTGCGAGGCACCCTCAGTCCTCGCTGACGACGACGCGCCGGCCCTCGCGGGAGCTGCGGTAGCCGGCCTCGGCGAGGCGAACGCCGCGAGTCGCGGCGCCGAAGTCGCAGGGGAACGGCTCGCGGGTCACCACGTGCCGGAGGAACTCCTCCCACTCGGCCTTGAATCCGTTGTCGAACTCCCCGTTGTCGGGCACCTCGACCCAGCCGGCGCGGTAGTCGTCCGGTGCCTCCTGATCGGGATTCCAGATCGGCAGCGGCATCGTCGCGCGGTGCTGCGCCCGGCAGTGCCGGAGCCCGGCGACCGCGGACCCCTCGGTGCCGTCGATCTGGAACTCGACGAGCTCGTCGCGGTCGACGCGTACGCACCAGGAGGAGTTGAGCTGCGCGATGACGCCCCCCTCCAGCTCGAAGATGGCGTAGGCGGCGTCGTCGGCGGTCGCGTCATAATGCCGGCCCTGCTCATCCCAGCGGTCCGCGATGTGGGTCGTCGCGCGAGCGGTGACGGCAGCCACGCGACCGAGCAGGCCTTCCAGGACGTAGTTCCAGTGCGGGAACATGTCGAGCACGATGCCCCCGCCGTCTGCCGCGCGGTAGTTCCAGGAGGGTCGCTGGCTCGGCTGCCAGTCGCCCTCCGAGACCCAGTAGCCGAACTCGCCGCGCAGGGAGAGGATGCGACCGAAGAAGCCGCTCTCGACGAGGCGGCGTAGCTTCCGCAGCCCGGGCAGGTAGATCTTGTCCATGACGACGCCGTGGACGATGCCGGCCGCACGAGCCGCCTCGGTCAGCCCCTGGGCCTGCTCGAGCGTCGCGGCGAGGGGCTTCTCGACGTAGACGTCCTTGCCGGCGGCGATCGCCTGGCGGACGGCCGGCTCGCGGGCCGCCGTGACCTGCGCATCGAAGTAGACCTGGATCGTGGGGTCGCCGAGGACCGCGTCCAGATCGGTCGACCACCGCTCGAGGCCATGCTGCCGCGCGATGCGGCCGACGCGCTCGCGGTCGCGCCCGAGAAGGTACGGCTCGGGGAGCAGGCGATCGCCGCCCGCCAGCTCGACGCCGCCGGCTTCGCGGATCGCGAGGATCGAGCGCAGGAGATGCTGCCGGTAGCCCATGCGTCCGGTGACGCCGTTCATGGCGACACCGATGGTCTTGACGGACATCTGCACCTCCTGGGTCAACGTATGGGTCGACGGTCACGCTCCGCCGGAAAGCGCTTCCCGTCATGCTACTTCGGTCGGCGAGGGCGGTCAAGCCAGGTAGGCCCGGCCGGCCCCGTCGAGCTATGCCAGGCGACTCGAAGTAGCCTGGCGTCGAACGGGTTTTCCCCACTTGCGGGGTGGGCCCCGAGTCTTTACCTTGAACACTGCTACGGGAGCGCTTGCCGCGGGGGTTCGCCCCGAGCGGGCTGCAGCAAAAGCGCGGACAAGTGAGTTTATCCACTGTTTCCACAGGCTTTCGCACATGCACCTGTGCATGCTCGCGGGGGGAGCTGGCGCTACCTTTCGTAGCCTGGCATTGAACCACCGGTGGCCGCCGGGCTGAGCCCGAAGCCCGAAGCGTTGGTGCGCCCGGCGCCGGTCAGAACACCTTGCCGCGGGCTTTCTCGATCGAGAACTTGGCCGTCTTCGCGATCAGCATCACCGCCATGACGCCTGCCTGGAGGGGGTCGGACACGACCAGGTCGGCGGCCTCGGGCACCGAACCCGCCATGCGCAGGGAGACGACGATGATGCCCTCCGCTCGCACCTCGCGCACGGCGGTGCTGATGTCGCCGCCCATCAGCGCTCCCGCGAGCACCAGGACCTCCGCGCGATGCAGCCGGGCGACGGCCCGCACGGCGGCCGCCAAGCGCTCCTCGCCGACGAGCGGGATGGTGTCGACCGAGATGCGCTCGCCGCGGATGTTGTGCCGGTCCGCCTCTGCGATCGCGCCCTGCGCGACCATCCCGACCTGCGCCCCGCCGCCGACGACGATCACCCGCGCACCGAAGATGGCCCGGAACGAGGGGACGACCGCGAGCTCCATCCCCGGCAGGCCGGCGAGGTCGGCGAGCAGCGCCTCCTTGTCGAACGCACCGTTGAGCTCGAGATAGGTGCCCGAATAGCCGGGATGGGCACGCATCGTCGAGATCTCGTTGATGTTCGCCCCGTGCCGGAAGATCACCTCGGTCAACGCGCTGAGCACTCCCGGTCGGTCCTGGGCGACGACCTGCAGCGTCAGCGTCTCGTCGGCGGTTCTCGTCATGGGCGTCTCCGCCTGAGTCTATGCACGCGAATGGAGCGGCTGCCGCCACCTACACTGCACTGAATGGCCTCTCCCCTCCACGTTCTCGCGCGGATCTCACCCAGCAGTGTCGACGATCTTCGCGAGCGGGTCCGGAGGCTGGATGAGCTCGGCGCCTCCGGGCTGCTCGTCACCGACCACCTGTTCGGCGTCCAGCAGGGCGTTCGAGTCCCCCGGCTCGATCCCCTGACGACGCTGGCGGCGGCGGCGATGCTGACCGACCGCCTGGAGCTCGGCACGATCGTCGTCAACACCGCCTTCCTGCACCCGGCGCTCGTCTTCCGGCAGTTCGCGCAGGTCGCTCAGCTGGCCGGCGGCGACCGCGTGCTGGCCGGCATCGGCGCCGGGTGGGCCCGTGACGAGTTCGAGGCGCTCGGCTGGGAGATCCCGCCGTTCGCAGAGCGCATGGCCCGGTTCGAGGAGACGCTGCAGATCGGCCGGGCGCTCTACGACACCGGCTCGGCAACCGTCGCCGGCAAGTACGTCTCCGTCAAGGACCTGCCGCTGGCGCCGCGCCCGGAGCGAGCGCCGCGGCTGCTGATCGGCGGTGGCTCGGACGATCTGTTGCGGCTCGCGGGCCGGTACGCCGACGTCATCGATCTCAACGGCAGCTCGCGCCGCATCGCAGTCGGCGGCGCCAACCCCCGGCTGCGCGACAGTCAGCGGCGGCTGACGACGACGATCGCGGACTTGCGGGATTCGCGTTCAAGCGTCCAGGCGGCGGCGGTCGAGGCCGGCCGGTCGCCGGACGCGGTCGCGATCTCGCTCCTCCTCCAGGCCCCGGTCTTCTGCTCGATGTCCGAGGTCGAGCGCGAGGAGGCGCGCCTCTGCGAGGAGGTGGGGCTGCCGGCGCAGTCGCTCGCCGACTGCGCCTACGTGCTCGTCGGCCCTCCCCAGGCGATGGCGGAGAAGCTGCAACGGCTCGTCGCGGAGGTCGGTGCCACC
>JBAPVZ010000134.1:0-3645 GCA_049283435.1 Candidatus Dormiibacterota bacterium | reverse complement strand
ATTCATTCTGGCAACCACACTTCCTCCAGGCCGGGGGTCACGAGGTCGAGGGAACCAAGTCGAAGCTGGACACCAAACCCGGCCTCAAAGCGATGCAGGCGCTGTACGACTACGCATACAAATACGGAGCGTCCGCGATCCGCTCGGCGAATGGTGAGTCTGGATCGGCGATGCTGCCGCAGGGGCAGACTGCCTCCACGATCAGCCTGAGCACTTGGGCATATGCGACCTTTCAGCAGCTGGCGCCGAGCAGCTGGAAGAACATCCGGGCCTTGCTCTACCCACAGGTCGATCCGTCCCACCCGAAGTACTACACGAGCGCCGGCTACAGCTCATGCGTGAACGCGAAATCGTCGAACAAGTCGGCGGCCTTCGAGCTCGCACATATGATTGGGTCCGAGTTCGGGCCTGAGATCTGGAAGGATGCGGGGATCGTCGTGCCCGTCGCGAATTGGGCGAAGAAGTACTCGTGGTCGTCCGTACCTGACGCGCCGGTCTGGCAACAGATGTCGGCGGCGGGGACCCCGATGACGCTGACGGTCCCCGCGCAGCTGAGCGAGTCGTACCGAGAGTCCGAGTTCCAGCCAACGTTCGAAGCGGTCGTTTTCGAAAAGCAGAACCTCTCGAAGCAGATGTCGAAATGGAACGGGCTCGTGCAGCAGCAGCTCGACCAGCAGGGCCCCGGATGAACTCCTTTCAGCGCGGGAGGCCCTCCACTTGATCGACTGCGACGTTCACAACCTCGTTCCGAGCATCCAGACCCTCTATCCGTACCTTCCACGGCACTGGGTTGAATACTGCGAACAGTCGGCGTTTCGTGGACCTGCCGACACGGCGTATCCGCCGAACGCACCGACGACCGTGGGACCGCTCTGGCGCGACGTAAGTCCCTCGGCAGGTACCAACGTCGACGTCCTCCGTCGGCAGCTCCTGGATCCATTGGGGATCGAGGTGGCCATCCTCAACTGCGTCTACGCAGTGGAGAGTATCCATAATCCCGACACCGCGATGGCGATGGCTGCAGCCGTCAACGATTGGCAGCGAATCGAGTGGTTGGATCCGGAGCCTCGACTGCGAGCTTCTATCGTCGTCCCGAGCCAGCAGCCCGAAATGGCTGCTCAGGAGATCGACCGCGTCGCCGCCGATCACCGTTTCGTTCAAGTTCTGTTGCCCGTTCGTTCAGCGATGCCCTACGGCAACCGGCACTATCACCCCATCTTCGAGGCGGCCGAGCGACATGATCTGGCGGTCGGCCTGCACTTCGGTGGTGCTCCAGGAATTCCGCCGACCGGAGCCGGCTGGCCCTCGTACTACCTGGAGGAGTACGCGGGCATGGCGCAGGTTTTCCAGACGCAGATCCTGAGCCTTGTCGCCGAGGGCGTCTTTGAGCGGTTTCGAACGCTTCGGGTGGCCTGCATCGAGGGTGGATTCACGTGGCTTCCCTCGCTCCTCTGGCGTCTGGACAAGGAGTGGAGGGGCCTGCGGCGCGACGTGCCGTGGGTCAACAAGGCCCCGTCCGAGTACGTCTACGATCACATGGCCTTCTCGATCCGCCCACTCGACCCGCCGCCGGACCCCAGCGATCTTGCGAAGGTGATTGAAGACATCGGACACGATGGACTGTTGCTCTTCGCGACCGACTACCCGCACTGGCACTTCGACTCACTGAGCCACGCGGTGCCCGACGCCATCCCGGACCCCTACCGACCGACGATTCTCGCGGGGAATGCTCGCAGGTTCTACCGCCTCGAGCCATAGGAGCACGAAAGTGACCGAAGTTGCCGAAAAAGCCCGAACCCGCGAGCGAATTCGAAGCCCGCTGGTCGATTGCGATGTGCACATTCAGCCGGCAGCGCGATCCGATCTGGGCGCGTATATGCCCGAGCACTGGCAGCATCATCTTCATCTCTTCGGGCAGCGCGGTCGCTCAGGAGCGCACTATCCGCGCGCGAACGCGGATGCCGCCCGCACCGATGCGTGGCCGCCGAACGGGAAGCCGCCTGGCTCCGACCTGGACTTCCTCCGTCAGCAACTGCTCGATGGATGGAATATCGACTTCGCCGTGCTCAACCCGCTGCTAGGGGCGGGCGGACAGCAGAACCTCGAGTTTGGAGCGGTCCTTGCCACCGCGATCAACGATTGGCAGATCGCCGAATGGCTGACGCCCGAGCCAAGGCTTCGTGGCTCCATCGTCGTGGAGAACGAGGATGGCGAGTTGGCCAGTCGAGAGATCGATCGGCTCGGCGACAATCCAGCCTTCGTCCATGTGCTGCTCTCGATCAGAACGGCCGAGCCGCTGGGCCGGCGCAAGTATTGGCCGATGTACGAGGCGGCCGTTCGGCACGGGTTGCCGGTGGGGATCCATTTCGGAGGGTCCGGCGGTTATCCGATCACGGGTGCCGGCTATCCGTCCTTCTACATCGAAGATCACGCTGGGATGTCCACGGCCTTCCAGGCGCAGGTGACCAGCATGATCACCGAGGGCATCTTCGAACGGTTTCCCGAATTGCGGATCGTCCTGATCGAAGGGGGCTTCGCGTGGCTGGCGCCTTTGATGTGGCGCCTCGATGAGGCGTATGGGCGACTCCGAGAAGAGGTGCCGAGCCTTCGGCGGCGTCCGTCTGAGTACATCCGTGACCATATCTGGCTCACCACTCAGCCGATCGAGGAGCCTCCGAAGGCTGAGCAATTTCTGCGTCTTATGACGCAGCTCCAGATGTCCGATCACCTCATGTTCGCCACGGACTACCCACACTGGGACTTCGACGCACCCGATCACGCGATCCCGACCGGACTGCCGGACGCTTTGCGGCAAGCCATCCGCGCAAGTAACGCCGCCCGTCTGTACGGGCTGGGGACGATGGAGTAAGACTTGGCAGAGCACGTCGTCGCGCGCGCGGACGAGGTTCGTCCGGGCACGATGAAGCTGGTCTCCGTGGCCGGACGCGAGATCGGACTCTTCAACGTCGCCGGAGAATTCTTTGCGCTCCGAAACCGATGCCCGCATCAGGGAGGCCCACTTTGCAGGGGGCGTCTCTCGGGCTTCCTCGTCGGCGACCAGCCTGGGGAGTACCGATACAGCCGGCCCGGGGAGATCCTCCGCTGCCCGTGGCACGGGTGGGAGTTCGACATCCGGACCGGGCAGTCTTGGTTCGACCCTGCTAAGACTCGGGTGCGGAGTTATCCGGTCACCGTTGTTGCCGGAGGTGATCTGGGGGACCTGCACACGACCGAGGGGTTGGCCAAGGGACCGTACGTTGCCGAGACATACCCGGTGTCGCAGGCGCGTGATCACCTCGTGGTGGATATTCGAACATGATTGGCGTTTGGTCCGTGCACGCGTGCTATCCAGTGCGCTGCGAGGCAGTGGGCCTGGGCCTCATAGGTGCCGGGCCTACGGTTACGGAAGGCCACGTGCATCGTCGAGATGTCTGCGACGAGAGGCGGGGGAAAGCGATCTGGCGCGTGATCTCTCAGTAGAGACCGCTGGACGTTCTGAATAGGGGGGAGGAGAACATGGCAAGCGTGGACGTTGAGGGCGCTTCGAGTCGCCGATGGCTGGACAGCGTTCGGAGGCCCTGGGTCATGATCGTGATCGTCACGATCATCGTCACGATCGACTACATGGACCGTGGTGCGCTGTCC
>JBAPVZ010000133.1:0-2430 GCA_049283435.1 Candidatus Dormiibacterota bacterium | reverse complement strand
GCTGCCGTCGTCGCGGCGATCACGGCCGCCGTCACCGCGTCCTCGGCCGACTTGATCGCCTGCCCCACCGCGTCGCCAACCACGCTGTCGCCGAGCTCGCGTGCACGGCGCTTCGCCTCCTTGACCTGACTCCGGTCGACGATGGCGCCGACCAGGTCGAGCGCGGCGATGAGGCCGGCCAGGATCGCGTCGTCCGGCTCGGGCGGCCGCTCACCCAGCAGCACTGCTCGGAGGCGCTCGCGCACCTCGGCCCCGGGAGCGGTCTGCCGCGCCGGCAGGCGAGTCGTCGGGAACAGTCCGAGGACTCTGTGCGACTGCTCGGTGAGCACGCCACTCCCCACGAGGCGGTCGGCGACGCGAGGCAGGAACGGCTGCATGCGACGGGGCAGCTGGTCGACCCACCAGCGCGGGCCCCGAGCCCGCGACTCATCCGCGATGACGCGGGCGGCGTCGGCCAACACGCCGGCGGCGGGGGACGGCCTCGACGCAACCGTCACCTGATCGCGGTCCGCGTGGGCGACGCCGCTGCGCAGCAGGTCGAGCAGCATGGCGCCGGCCAGCGCGCGGTCGGCGTAGCTAGACCTGGTCGTGCCCTCCTCGTCCAGCACGAGCAGGAGCAGTTGCTCGTGCATCGGCAACGTCGGTGTCTCCATCACCCCGAAAGCATGCGACGAGGTCGCCGCCGGGTGCCGGCTTATCCCCGGATACCCGGGGGTCGCCGGTCGGCGTCGGCCTGCAGGCGACCGCACGATGCCGGCGGCGAGCTGCCCGCCTGCATCCTGCCGGTGGGCGGCAAGACTGCGACCCCCGACCAGCGCCTCTCGATATCCTGGGCCGGGATGCGACGTGGCGGCCCAGCCGTGCGACCGCCGCAGGCCACCCGCAGCATCATGCAGCAGGCTCGGTCAGTCCACGCAGAACTCGTTGCCCTCGATGTCAGCCATCGTCCAGCACTTGGCGCCGCGATCGTCGCTGAACCAGAGCCGGCGGGCGCCCAGTTGTTCCAGGCGGGCTGCTTCCGCCTCGTAGAGGTCGGGTCCCACATGGAGGTCGAGATGCATCCGATTCTTCGCGACCTTGCCTTCCGGCACCCGCTGAAAGAATAGCCGCGGGCCCTTGCCGGCGGGGTCGCGACATGCCGAGACGTCGGCGAATTGCGGGCCGCCGTCCACGTCTGCGGTGTCGGTCGCGGCCAGCGCGCCCGACGCCACCAGCCCGGCCACGAGCCCGGTGTGATCCTCTTTCTCGTAGCCGAGGGCAGCCGCCCAAAAGCGGGCGACCGCGTGCGGGTCGGCGCAGTCGAGCGTTACCTGGACGGCCGTGGCCACACCCGAATCATGGCAGCTGTCGCCGGAGGCCGCGAGGCGGCGGCCACATCGAGCCCGTGACCTTCGTTGCGCCCCCGACCGGATCGTCAAGGCCCGGCTGATCGCGAACGTCACGCTCCGCTCAGGGACGGTGACGCCGAGGACCACACGGGCTGCGCGGTTTGGGCTCCAATCCCGCCACGGGCTACGCGGTTTGGCTCGGAGGGAAGTCGCCGCTCTCCCTGTCACCGGCCGGCCGCCTCCACCGGCTCGGGGGGCCGGCGGCAGCGTGAAGCGGAAGCTCGCGCCGCGCCCAGGCCGGCGGGTCGAGCTCGACGCGCCCGGCCAGCGCCTCGACGAGCCCACCAGCGGCATTCCGCGGGCACGAGGAAATCGCTCGTCGTGAATACCATGTCGTACGATTGTCGTATGCCAACCGTCAATGTTCGCGACCTGCAGCGGAACCCGGCTCGGATCCTGCGGGAGCTCGAAGACTCCGGGCAGCCGGCGTTCGTGACGAGGAATGGTCGGCCGGTTGCCGTCCTCATGCCGCTCGATGAGGAGGCCTTGCTCGATCACGTGCTCGCGAATGCACCGGAATACGTCGCGGACATGCGGCGAGCCGACGACGAGATCGCGCAGGGCGACGTCGGCACGCCGCTCGACGAGGTCATGGCCGACCTTCGTCGTGAAGGTTAGCCTGAGCAAGCGCGCCCGACGAGATCTGTCCCGCCTCGACCGCGGCGACCGCGAACGTGTCGCGGCCGGCCTGGACGCGCTCGGACGCAACGACTCGAATGTCGACGTCAAGATGCTGAAGGGACGCGAGCCCTGGCGCCGTCAACGGATCGGCGAGTTTCGCGTCCTGTTCGTGCCACTCCGTGACCGTGACGTGCTCTTCGTGGAGCGCATCGTCTCGCGGCAGGCGTTGGAGGGCTCGGTCGGCCGACTGCCCAAGGTCTGACGCATCTGGCGAGCGGGCCGGGCACTGCGAGTGGATTGGTGCGTCCCCTCGCCGCGAGATCATCGAGCCCGAGACTCCACTCGCGCCGTCACTCGCGGCGTCGGTCAAGGCCCCGCCGCCTCCACCGGCTCGGGGGGTGCCAGCGGCAGCGTGAAACGG
>JBAPVZ010000132.1:0-1546 GCA_049283435.1 Candidatus Dormiibacterota bacterium | reverse complement strand
GGCGCCCCGGGTTCCTGCGAGACGGAGCCCGCGGAGGAACAGCAACCGCGCGAATCGTGCAAGGAGGCGGGGTGATGTCGGAGCCGTTCAACGGGCTGGGCGTGCACCTGGGGAATCTGTCGCGGCTGTCGAACGCGCGGACCCGCTCGGCCAGCGCCGAGAACCCGACCGGCGCCAAGGGCGGGGGCGGGATGGCCGAGAGCGGCACCGGCGCCGCCGCCGCCCGCGACCTCGGCCGGGGTTGGAAGGTCTCGCCCTCGATCGACATCGCGGGCAGCTCGACCGTCACGCTCGCCGACCTGGAGGGGCCGGGCGCGATCCAGCACCTCTGGGTCACCGTGCATCCGTCGGCCTGGCGCCGCCTCGTGCTGCGCTGCCGGTGGGACGGGGAAGCGACGCCGTCGGTGGAGACGCCGCTCGGCGACTTCTTCTGCAGCGGGTGGTGCCGGCGCTGCAACGTCAACTCGCTGCCGATCGCGGTCAATCCCGCCGGCGGCTTCAACAGCTACTGGGAGATGCCGTTCCGGCGGCGCGCTGAGATCACGATCGAGAACCTGAGCCCCGATCCCGTCCCCGGGTTCTACTACTCGGTCGACTACGTGCTGACCGACGTGCCGGATGACACCGCCTACCTCCACGCGCAGTGGCGGCGAGACAATCCGCTGCCGGCGAAGCAGGTGCACACGCTGCTCGACGGCGTTCGCGGGCAGGGACACTACGTCGGCACCTATCTGGCCTGGGGCGTCAACAGCAACGGCTGGTGGGGAGAGGGCGAGATGAAGTTCTACCTCGACGGCGACGGCGAGTGGCCGACGATCTGCGGCACCGGCACCGAGGACTATTTCGGCGGCGCCTGGAACTTCGAACACCCGCGGGGCGAGTACGGGGTCTATTCGACGCCCTACCTCGGTCTGCCGCAGGTGATCCGGCCGGACGGCCTCTACGAGAGCCAGCAGCGCTTCGGCATGTACCGCTGGCACGTGCCCGACCCGATCCGCTTCCAGGCGGAGCTGCGAGTGACGATCCAGGCGCTCGGCTGGCGTGCGCAGCAGGAGGGCCGGCGGCGGTACCTCGCCCTGCAGGACGACATCGCGTCGACCGCCTTCTGGTACCAGAATGAGCCGCACGCACCGTTCCCGACGCTGCCGGACGCCGACGAGCTGGAGGTGATCTAGAGGCCGAGCGCCGGCACTCGGCCCCGATTTCGGCTTGCGCAGCGTCCCCGCGCCGGCGTTCGGCCCCGTCGTCCGGCGCAGCGGGTGGCCGCGGCCGGCGCGGGAGACTCCCTGTACGCAACCAGTGAGCTGATTGGCAGCGGGACCTCCGGAGGAGACGAGATGACACCACCGGCATCGAGGTTCGACGAGATCTATGCCGCCGGCACGGCCCCCTGGGTGATCGGCGAGCCGCAACCGGCGATCGTGCAGCTGGAGCGCGAGGGCGCGATCCGGGGCCGGGTTCTCGACGCCGGCTGTGGAGCGGGAGAACACACGATCCTGCTCACCAGGCTCGGCTACGACGTCCTCGGCGTCGACGCGTCGCCGGT
>JBAPVZ010000131.1:0-3299 GCA_049283435.1 Candidatus Dormiibacterota bacterium | reverse complement strand
TGGCAGGAGCACCGGCGAGTGCTGGATGCGCTGGTCGCGCGCGACCCCGACGCCGCCGAGACCCTGATCGTCGCGCACCTGAGGGGCACCCGCGATCGGCTGCTCGCCTCGCTCACTGCGGAGCGGCGGCGGTTCCGCGCGAGCGGCCTTGCGATCGTCGACGCCGCCGGTCCCGACGCCCCTCTCGGCGGCCCCGGGTAGGCGATCGGCCGTTATGAGCGTCCCGCTGCTCCTCGTGACCGGGCCGGTCGGGGTCGGCAAGACGACGGTCACCGATGAGGCGTCGGACCTGCTCACGGCGGCCGGCGTCGCACACGCCTGCGTCGACATCGATGCCCTGACCCGGAGCTTCCCACGTCCACCCGATGATCGGTTCAACGCCCGCCTCGGCCTGCGCAACCTGGCGGGCATTTGGAGGAACTATCGCGACGCGGGGGCAGGCCGCCTGATCGTCGCCGCCGTGGTCGAGGATCGCGCGGGCATCGACGGTTACCGTGCGGCGGTCCCGGGCGCGGACGTGACGGTCGTCCGGCTGCGAGCGCCGGTCGCCGTGCTGCAACGCCGCCTCCGCCGTCGAATGGCCGGGTCCGGCCTCGGATGGCATCTCGCGCGCGCGCTCGAGCTCGCGCACCAGATGGACGAGGCGGCGCTGGAGGACCACCTGGTCGAGGCGGGGCAGGCTTCGGCGATCGAGGTGGCTCGGCGGGTGCTGGTAGCCGCCGGCTGGCCGCAGCCGGCGGCGCCAGAGGGCACGACGACCGCATAGATCGGTCGAGCCACGCGATGGGCCAATACGGCGCCACCCTGGTGCGCCGCTCCGGATTCACTTACCTCGCTCCGCAGCGTTGGCTCGTCCACGAGTTCGAGGCGCTCCGCAGCGATCGGCTCTGATCCGGCGCCGCTCCGGGCTCCCCGCCGGCCGGCGTCGGAACCTGGTCTTCGACCAGCGCCAGAAGCGCGCGCGCAGCAGCGCCGAGCTCGCGCGTCGACGAGGTGGCGACTGCGACCGGCCAGAGGATCGTCTCGCCTGGCTGCCCGCCTTCCAGAGGGATCGAGACGAGGTCAGAGCTCTCGGCAACGGCGAATCGCGGCAGGATCGCGATGCCGAGGCCATGCCGTACGACGGCGGCGCCGGTCGGGAAGCTCGCCACCTCCATCGTGACCTGCCGGTGCACGCGGGCGAGCGCGAAGGCCCGGTCGACCACCGTCCGGTTGCCGTAGCCGAGCGGGAAATCGACGAACGCGTCACCGGCGAGCTCGGCGATGCTGACGCGGTGCCGATTCGCGAGCCGATGTGAGCGGGGGACGACCAGGTCGAGGGGCGCCGACCAGAGCGGCCGCAGCGTGATGCCGGGCGGGATGGTGCCTGGCAGCGAGGCGAGCGCCAGGTCCAGAGTCCCCGCGGCGAGCGCCTCGACGAGCCCCTGCGAGCCGGTCGGCGCGAGCAGGAGGCGGAGCGTGACGCCCGGATGGGCACGGTGAAACGCGCCGAGCAGGGCCGGCACATCGACCTGGCCGACCGACGTCATGGTCCCGATTCGCAGGGTGCCGCGCAGGCCGCCTCGGACCGCGTCGACCGCGTCCTGCGCCGAGCGGGCGGCATCCAGCGTCGCCCGGGCGCGGGGAAGGAGTGCCGCGCCGGCGTCGGTCAGCGCGACGTGCTTCGAGGTTCGATCCAGGAGGCGTGCGCCGGCCTCGCGCTCCAGTGACTTGATGATCGCGGAGACCGCCGACTGCACGAGATGCAGGCGATCGGCCGCGCGCGTGAAGCTGCGCTCCTCGGCGACCGCGACGAAACAGGTGAGCTGGCGCAGCTCCATGAGTGCCAATCTATCTCATTTCGAGATTGCATGAAGCACATATCTTCGTTGGACATGATAGATGCATGAGCTGAAACTGGAAGGTGAGGTCGGTTCCCCGTTCAGCACTCAGGCAGGAGGTCATCATGTCCGTGCCCGCACCAAGTTCCGCGGGACCGCCGCCGGCCGCAGCCCGACGAGCAGCGAACCGTCATGCTCCGAAGCGCCGCCAGGGGGCCGCGTTCTGGCTCGTCGCGGTGACGTTCGCGGCGGCGATGGCGTTCTCCACCGTCCCCTCGCCGCTCTACGCGCTCTACCAGGCGCAGGACCACTTCTCCGCCTTCACCGTGACGATCGTGTTTGCCGTCTACGCGGTCGGCGTCGTCGCGAGCCTGCTGCTCGCCGGCCACGTCTCCGATTGGGTCGGCCGCAAGCGCGTGCTCATCTCCGCGATCGCGCTCGAGGTGCTGGCGGCCGTCGTCTTCGCGGTCTGGCCCCAGGTCGCCGGCCTCCTGGTCGCGCGGTTCGTCACCGGGCTCGGCGTCGGCATGCTGACGGCGACGGCCACCGCCTACCTGCACGACCTGCACCGGTTGACGAGGCCGGGCCAGGGGACGGGTCGCTTCGAGATCGTCTCCTCGGCCGCGAATATCGGGGGCCTCGGCCTCGGTCCGCTGCTCGCAGGTGCGCTCGCCCAGTTCGCGCCGGAGCCCCTGCTGACGCCGTACGTCCTGTTCGCGATCGCACTGCTGCTCAGCGTGATCGCGATCAGCGTCAGCCCGGAGACGGTCGTGCCGCCCCCCGAGCGGCCGCGCTACCGGCCCCAGCGCATCTCCGTCGGGCAGGGCGCGCACACCCGCTACCTCGCCGCCGCCGGCGCCGCGTTCTCGGCCTTCGCGATCTACGGCCTGTTCACGTCGCTCGCGGCCGGCTTCGTCGAGGGCACGCTCGGGGTGTCGAACCACCTCGTGATCGGCGCGGTCATCTTCGTCATGTTCGCGGCGTCCGCCCTCGCGCAGATCGCGTCTGGGTGGCTGCCCCCCGGCTCCCGCCTCGCCGTCGGGATCGTCGCCGAGGCGCTCGGCCTCGTCGTGCTCGCGCTCGGCATGGAGGGTGCGAGCCTGGTGCTGTTCCTCATCGGCGCGGCGATCGCGGGTCTCGGCGCCGGGGTGCTGTTCAAGACCGCGATCGGCACCGTCTCCCGCCTGGCGACGGAGCGGACCCGCGGAGAGTCACTCGCGGGACTGTTCCTGATCGCCTATCTGGGCCTGATCGGCCCCGTGGTCGGCCTCGGCGTCGCGACGCAGTTCCTCCCCGAGCTGACGGCGCTGCTCTGGTTTACCGGCGCGCTGCTCGCGGTCCTCGTCGCCGTCGCCGTCGTGGCGCGGATCGGCTCGCGCCGGCCTCGTCTGGTCCGCGTGCTGGAGAGTGAGGGGCGATGAGATTCCGGCGCCGGCCCGCGGTCGGGGCCGGTGCCGCGTCGAGGCGCCCGGGTACGGC
>JBAPVZ010000130.1:0-6036 GCA_049283435.1 Candidatus Dormiibacterota bacterium | reverse complement strand
TCGCGTTCGTTCCGTTTCTGGCGCTGCTCGGCGCCGGCCTCGCCGCCCTCCTGCTCGGCAGCCGGTCGAACCGTCCCGCCGCGATCCTGCTGCTCGCGTTCTCGCTGCCCGTCCTCGCGGTGACGATCGCGTTCCTCGTCTGGTTCTCGGTGCTCGTCCAGCTCGCGATGCGGGCGATCGCCCTGGAGGGCAGGGGCCCGCTCGGCGCGCTGTGGCGGGCCGAGCACCTGTTCCGCAAGCTGATCGGCCCGGTGCTCCTGTTCTGGGTCATCAGCATCGGGCTCGGCCTCGCCCTCGGCCTCGTCGTCGGGTTCGTCACGATCGCGCTCGGGATACCCGGCGATCTCATGGTCGGGATCGGAGCGGCGGAGGCGAGCCAGACGATCGTGACCATCGGCCTCGCGATCTCGGTGCTGGTCGCGCTCGTCACGCTGGGCATCCAGGGGCTGCTCGGTACGGCGCTCAGCGTTTACTGGACGGTCGCGTTCCGGCGTCTGGCGGCCCGGCTGCCGGTCCCCGTGCCCGCCTCCTGACCGCGCGAGAGGGGTGACGGCTGGTTAACTGAGATCGGCATGCGTATCACCTACCTCGGGCACGCCGGGCTCTTCGTCGAGTCGCGAGAGGGCACGATTCTCAGCGACCCCTGGTTCAATCCCGCCTATTTCGCCTCCTGGTTCCCGTTTCCCGCCAACGACGGCATCGACCTGGAGCGGATCGCGAATCCGGACTTTCTGTACGTCTCGCACCTCCATCGCGACCACCTCGACGCACGCTTCCTCACGGAGCGGGTGAGCAAGGACGCGACCGTCATCCTGCCCGCCTACCCGCTGCCGCTCCTGGAGGACCGGCTGCGCGGCATCGGATTCCACCGGTTCCTGCACACGCGGCATCTGGAGCCGGCCCGGATCGGCGGCATGACGCTGACCGTCGCGTCGATGGTCGCGCCGACCGACGGTCCGATCGGCGACTCCGGGCTGATAGTCGACGACGGCGAGCACCGCATCTTCGACCAGAACGACTCGCGCCCGATCGACCTCGAGCGAATCCGCGGGCTGGGACCTTTCGACGCGCATTTCCTCCAGTTCTCGGGTGCGATCTGGTACCCGTTCGTGTACGCCTATCCGGCCCAGATGCTCGACGCGCTCGGTCGCAAGAAGCGCGCCAACGAGATGGCGCGCGCGCAGCGATACATCGAGGAGTTCGGGGCTCGCTGGGTCTTTCCATCGGCCGGACCACCCTGCTTCCTGGACGACGACCTCCGCCACCTCAACGACGTCGACCGGGACCCGGCGAACACGTTTCCCGACCAGTCGGCATTTCTCGACTACCTGCGCGAGCACGGGCACGACAACGGGCTGCTCGCGGTGCCGGGCACGACGATCGAGCTGAACGGCGCTCGCCCGACGCTCGCGCACCCGGTCGGCGAGGACCAGATCGCCCGCATCTTCGAGCACAAGGCCGAGTACCTCGACGCGTATCGGGCGCGCTGGGACGGGTGGCTGCGGGAGGAGAAGGCGAGCTGGCCGCGGCACCAGGTCGAGATCGTGCCGGCGTTGAAGGCGTGGTTCGAGCCGCTCCTGGAACGGGCCGACATGACGTGTGCCGGGGTCAACGGGATCGTCGTCCTCGACTTCGGAGACGGGGCCGGGGTCGCGATCGACTTCCACCGCCGGGCCGTCGAGCCCTGGGCCGGCGAGGACGAGTGGTCGGGCGGCGAGTGGGATTACTACTACCGGA
This sequence comes from Candidatus Dormiibacterota bacterium, assembly GCA_049283435.1. Taxonomy (GTDB): domain Bacteria; phylum Chloroflexota; class Dormibacteria; order Dormibacterales; family Dormibacteraceae; genus CAVTSA01. The sequence goes on along the minus strand of JBAPVZ010000130.1, from coordinate 4,299 downwards.
TGGATCGCGCGTTCGTCGAGCACTGCATCCTCGTCCACGCCGAGGACTGGGTGAACGAGCTGTTCCTGTCCTGCCGTTTCGAGGCGCGCCGCAAGGGTGCCTACAACGAGTACGTCTACAACTTCTTCAAGTGTCTCTCGATGGAGCGGCTTCAGTACGCGGAGGGCTACTACGCAGAGCAGAGCCCGATCGACCAGTTCTTCGAGGCCGAGGGCTACCAGATCCAGCGGCGCTGCCCGCACCTGAAGGCGGACCTCACGAAGTTCGGCCACATCGAGGACGGGGTGCTGACCTGCGACCTGCACGGCTGGCAGTTCGAGCTCGCGACGGGTCGCTGCCTGACCTCGGACGACCGCCGGCTGTTTGCGCGCCCGGTCGGCAGCGAGGTGCCGGGGCCGGCTGAGCCGTCGCGGCCGCCGGTGCCGGTCGACACCGCCGGCGCCGCCGTGCTCACGACCTGTGCGCACTGCTGGTACAACCCGCAGAAGTTCCCCAGCAGGGCGATCGAGGAACCGGAACCGCTCGACGACTGACGGGCGGCGAAGGGCCCGCCTCCGCTGCGGCAGGCCCTCGCCGGATCGGTCAGCGGGGGATCGTGTGCTTGCTCGGCCGGCGGTCGCGGTAGGCCTTCGCGAGCAGCGCGCAGACCTCGAAGTTCTCGCAGAACTTGTCGTTGCTCGTGTCCCGGCGAACGGTGAGGACGGCGTCGGCGAGCCGGTCCCAGTAGAGATCGATCGCGAACGCGTCGAACAGGAGGTCCTCGGCGATCAGGTGGTGCAGCGCGAGCGTGCAGATCTCCTCGAAGAGATGCGCGAGCGGGATCTCGTCGTCCCGGTCGAGGCGGCCCGTCAGGAGACGGGTGAACGCGGGGGCGACGGTCGGCTCGCGGAGGATGCGCATGATGCCGAGGAACGGCTGCACGTCAGCCTGGGTCGCGGTGCCGAACTCAGGCTCGTGCCGAGGGGGCTTCGTCGGGTCGATGTTGACCGGTCCGGCCATGGCGGGCGACTCTCCTTGTGTGACTGTACCGAAAAGGTCTGCCGATAAATTGTGTCATCGATCCGTTGACACCACGATCATTTTAGCGGACGGCGCGTGCCGAGACAACCATCTGCGCAAAATGTGACCGTGGCATCCCTCTGGCAGCGGGTCGCGACGCGCACCCGCACGCTGTTCTCCGACGGCCTGCGCGCCGCCGGCACGCCGCTGACGCCCGGCTTCTATGACGAGCTGGAGGAGCTGCTCGTCGCCGGCGACGTCGGCCCCGCCCTCGCGGCGACCCTGACCAAGGCGGTTCGCGCGCGCCAACCCCGCACCTTGCAGGAGGCGGGTACGGCACTCGAGGAGTCGCTCATCGGGGCGATGTCCCAGCAGCCGCGCGGCCTCATGATCGGCGCCCGACCGTCCTGCGTCCTCCTCTACGGCATCAACGGCGCCGGCAAGACGACGACGGTCGCCAAGCTCGGCTACTTCCTGAAGCGCGACGGCTTCAACCCGCTGATCGTCGCCGCCGACACGTTCCGTGCGGCGGGCATCGAGCAGATGCAGGCCTGGGCGGAGCGGGCCGAGGTGCCCTGCTTCGCCGGCCGGGCGGGCGGCGATCCGGCCGCGGTCGTGTTCGACGCGCTGCAGTCGGCATCGAGCCGCGGCTACGGCGCCGTCCTCGTCGACACCGCGGGCCGGCTCCAGACCCAGCACAACCTGCTCCAGGAGCTGGCCAAGATCGGCCGCGTCGCCGGGAAGGCGATGCCGGGCGCGCCCCACGAGTCGCTGCTCGTCCTGGACGGCAATCTCGGCCAGGCCAATCTCGCTCAGGCGAAGGGGTTCAACGACGCGCTCGGCATCACCGGCCTCGTGCTGACGAAGATGGATGGGACCGCGAAGGGAGGGGCCGTCGTCGCCGTCGAGGCCGCGCTCGGCGTGCCGACGAAGCTGATCGGTGCCGGGGAGTCGATGCGCGATCTGGCCCCGTTCTCGGTGCCGGAATTCGCGCGTGCCGTCTTCGGCGGCATCGCGTCCTGATGCCCGACGAGGACGCGCCTTTTGGGGTCGTGCGTCGAGCCATCGCCGACCCGCACTGCCACACGACGGCGTCGGACGGCATGGTGAGCCCGGCCGAGCTGGTGGCGGCCGCGGTCGAGGTGGGGCTCGATCTGATCGCGATCACCGACCACGACACGATGGCGAACGCCGGCGAGGTCCGGGAGCGCGGCGAGGCGGCCGGCCTCGCGGTCGTCAAGGGCCAGGAGCTGACGACTCGGTGGCCGGCGCAGACGCACGTGCTCGCTTGGTTCCTGGAGCAGCCGATCCGGAGTGGACTGTCGGTCGTCGAGACGATCGACGCGATCCACGATCAGGGCGGCCTCGCGATCATCCCGCACCCGTTCATGCCGACCTACTTCGCGTCCTGTCAGCCCGGCATGCTCGCCGCGCTGATCGAGGAGCGGCAGGTGGACGGCGTGGAGCTGCTCCACACGGCGCCGATCACCGCCGGCCGCCTCCGCCGGCTGCGCCGCTTCTACGACGAGCACGAGGAGCGCCTCGGCGCGGCGGTCGGCGCCAGCGACAGTCACTTCGGCCGCTACGACCTGGGACGCGCGCTGACCGATTTCGAGGGAGCGAGCGCGGAGGACTTCCGCCGGTCGGTGCTCGCGAGGACGACGGCGCCGCTGCCCGGCCGCCAGACCTCGGTGCCGCTGGGGGAGATGGCACGTCAGCAGGTGCGAAGCCTCGTCGAGCTGCCGCTGCGGCGGCTGCGCGGCCAGCTGTAGGCGCTGCTCGGACCGGGAACGTCCCCGCGCGCCGGCCCAGGAGGGGCACGGATCGGCCCGCGATCGTCAACGGCGAAACGCGGCGTTCTCGACGACGGCCGGCTCCCCGGCCCGGCGCACCACCCGCACCGGAAAGCCGCGGGCGCGGATCGTCGCGTAGTCGTGCCCGGCATCCGCAATCCAGGTGGAGAGGAAGCGAACCTGGTCGTCGCCGGCGTTCACCGTGCGATGGGCCCAGCCGCCCGGAATGTAGGCGAGGTCGCCCGCTCGGAGCGGCAGCGCGCGCCAGCGGCCGGCCTCGTCGGCGAGGATGACGAGACCGCTGCCGGCGAGGCCGAGATAGGTCTCCGCGCGGTCGCGCATCGCGTGATAGTGCCCCGCCGTCATGAAGTACTCGTCGTCGACGAGGCCCGGTTCGATCACCGTCGTGCAGCAGAGCAGGTCGGAGGAGCGCTCGGGAACCGGCACCGTGCTCACGCGGTAGACCAGGATCGTCGAGGACGTGGCGACGGGCGCGGCGTAGAGCCCGGCCATCTCGCCGAGCCGCCGTTCGCTGACCTGACGCTCCGGTTCCAGCGCCCCCGTCTCCAGCGCCACGCGCGTCGCGAACGGCTCCAGCTCGGGCTGCACGAGCCCATCTTCGCAGAGCGTCCGGGCGTGCACGCAGCGGCTGGAGTCCGAGAATGCGCGCTGTGGGACCTTGGACCGAAGGCGGGGGGCGCGGATGAGGGGCGGCGCGAGGCGTCCCCGCATCTGCGTCATCGGCAGCTACGTGCACGTCTTCACGATCGAGGTTCCGCACGCCCCGGAGGACGGGGAGAGCGTGATCGGCGGCCGCTCCCAGGACGGTCCGGGCGGCAAGGGGTCGAACCAGGCGATCCAGATGGCACGTCTCGGCGCCGAGGTCGACCTCGTCGCGGCGGTCGGCGACGACGAGCGAGGGCGCGACGCCAGACGTCTCTGGGAGGGGGAGGGCATCCGGACGCGCCAGGTCAGGGGCCACGGCACGCTGCCGACGGGGCTCGCCTTCATCACCGTCGACGCCTCCGGCCAGAACCGCATCGCCGTCGACGTCGGCGCCAACGCCGCCCTGGACGCGGCTGCCATCGAGGATGCGAGGGCGGAGATCGCGGCCGCGGACCTCGTCGTCGCGCAGTTCGAGACGCCGGTCGCGGCGGTACGCACCGCGTTCCTGATCGCGCGCGAGACGGGCACGCCGACGCTGCTCAACCCGGCTCCGCCGCGGCCGGCGGGCGGCGATCTGCTGGCGCTCGTCGACGTCCTCACGCCGAACCGCATCGAAGCTACCGCGCTCGCCGGACTCGACCCGGGTGCCGAACCGGCGACCGCCGCTCGAGCGCTGCGGGAGCGGGGCGCCGGCACCGTCGTCGTCACGCTGGAGGCCGAGGGGGCGCTCTGCCTCCACGGGGAGGAGGCACGCCGGCTGCCGGGCCTGGCAGTGCCGGTGCGGGACACCACGGGCGCCGGCGATGCGTTTACCGGCGCCCTCGCCGTCGGTCTGGCGAGC
>JBAPVZ010000129.1:0-2131 GCA_049283435.1 Candidatus Dormiibacterota bacterium | reverse complement strand
CGGAGGTGCCGGCGTTCTCCCGCGCCGGCGAGCCGCCGGACGTCGAGCCGCCGCTGCCGGCTGCGGATTTCGACACCGGCGAGCCGCCGGACCCGGCGCCGGAGCCCGAATATCGCCCGCCGCCGATCGCGCGCCACGATCCGTCTCCGAGCACCCCGCCTCCGAGCGCCGCGCCCGACGCCGGCCCGGTCTCGATCGACGATCCGCGTCAGGGCGCCGATCGGCGGCGTCTGCAGGAGCTGCTGGAGGCGAACCGTCGCCTCGCCGCCGATGCCGAGCGGCTGCGACGTGAGCCGTCGGCGGGCGGCGACCAGCTGCATTTCGACGAGACACCACCTCCCGTGCGGCGACCACCGTCGGATCCCGACGACCTCCTCGCCCGCCATCGGAAGCTGGACGAGGACAGCCGGCGCATGGGGCGCCGGTCGCAGGACTGACCCGCGCGAGCGGGCCGGGACCCGACAAGGAGGGCAAGAAGGAAGGATGGCGCAGAAGACGCCTGCAACACCACTGACGATGCTCGGCCGAGCGAGTGCGGTGCCGTCCGCGCTCGCGGAGGTCGCCGTCAAGCTCCACCCCGATGATCAGGTCGCGATCGCCAAGCGCCACCTCGTGACGCACACTCGGATCCGGCTCGACGACGGCACGCTCATCGAGCTCGCGCAGACGATCCCGTCCGCGCACAAGTTCGCGCTGACCGAGGTTCCGTCGGGCGCCGCGGTCCATCGGTATGGCCAGATCATCGGGTTCGCGACGCAGCCGATCGCAGCCGGCGAGCACGTGCACACGCACAACCTGGCAGTCCGCGACTTCGAGCGCGACTACGCGTTCAGCACCGATCTGCGCCCGGTCGACTACGTGCCCGAGACGGAGCGGCGGACGTTCCTTGGCTATCGCCGCCCCGACGGCCGCGTCGGGACCCGCAACTACGTCGCGGTGCTCGCCTCGGTCAACTGCTCGAGTTCCGCGACCCGTGCGATCGCGGACCACTTCAGGTACGGCACCGACCTGCTGCAGCGGTATCCGAACGTCGACGGCGTGCTCGGCCTCGCGACCAAGGGCGGCTGCGGGGCGCATCACGGCTCGGCCGATGTCGACGTGCTCCAGCGAACGATGGCGGGCATCGTCGACCATCCCAACGTGGCCGCGTACGTGATCCTCAGCCTCGGCTGCGAGGTGAACCAGCCCGACGAGATGATCGACAACACCGGGCTCGGCAACGCATCACGGCCTCGCGTGATCACGATCCAGGAAGACGGCGGCTACCGGGAGACGGTCAAGGCCGGCATCGAGGCGGTACAGCAGCTGCTGCCGGTCGCGAACGAGGCGCGGCGGGAGCCGATCCCCGCTTCCGAGCTCGTCGTCGCGCTCCAATGCGGCGGCTCCGACGCCTGGTCCGGCGTGACGGCGAACCCGGCACTCGGCCGCGCCTGCGACCTGCTCGTCGCGCAGGGCGGCACGATCGTGCTCGGCGAGACGACCGAGGTCTACGGCGGCGAGCATCTGCTGACGCGGCGCGCGCGCACGCCCGAAATCGGTCGGCAGCTGGTCGACTGCATCCACTGGTGGGAGCGCTACACGGCGAGCAACGGCGCCGAGATCGACAACAACCCCTCGCCCGGCAACAAGGCGGGCGGCCTGACGACGATTTACGAGAAGTCGCTCGGCGCGATCGCGAAAGCGGGAACGACGCCGCTCAACCAGGTCGTCGGCTACGGCGAGCGGGTCACCGAGCGGGGCTTCGTGCACATGGACACGCCGGGCTACGACCCGGTCTCCGCAACCGGTCAGGTCGCCGGTGGCTGCAATCTGGTCGTCTTCACGACGGGCCGCGGCTCCGCGTTCGGGTTCAAGCCGTCGCCGTCGATCAAGCTGGCGTCGAACAGCGAGCTCTTCCGCAAGCAGGAGCCGGACATGGACATCGACACCGGGCGCGTCCTGGAGGGCGTGCCGCTCGACGTCGTGGCGGAGGAGATCGTCGACCGCATGCTCGCCGTCGCGTCCGGCACCCCGAGCAAGAGCGAGGCCGAGGGCATCGGCGAGGAGGAGTTCAACCCCTGGATTCGGGGTGAGACCCTCTGAACCCGTCGCGTCGGGTCGTCGCGCGCGAGGAAGTCCAGCTGACCTCGCT
>JBAPVZ010000128.1:0-11069 GCA_049283435.1 Candidatus Dormiibacterota bacterium | reverse complement strand
GCTCGGCCCAGCCACTCCCCGAGGTAGGCCTGCCACTCACCGAGCGCGAAGTGGACCAGGGGATCGTTCTCGAACTGTTCCCGCGCCGGCGCCCTGCGCTCACGGTCGACGACGACGATCGGCCCCTCCAGGCGCCCCGCCGCGACCGCCCTGCGGAGCCGCCCGGCATGGTAGCAGCCGACCTGGCCGCCGCCGATGACCAGCAGCACTCATCTAGGATCGCACCCGACGTGAGAATCGAGCAGTTGCCGGTCCTCGTCGTCGGCGACGTCCACGGAGATCTGCAGCGGCTCTTCGGCGCCTTGCGTCCCTATCCGGCGGATGAGTGGCGCACGGTCTTCGTCGGCGACCTGGTCGACGGGCGGGAGTTCGGGGTCGGAGCGCTCCGCTACGCGCGCGATCGGCCGAACTCGACCATGCTCCTAGGCAATCACGAGGTCGCGATGCTCGGCGCCCTCGCGGACCGCGCCGATCGCGGTCAGGCGTTCGTCCGCTGGGCCGGCATCGGCGGTCAGCTGCACGACTTGGAGGAGCTGGCCGGTGACGAGCCGCTCCAGGCCTGGCTGCGGACGCGCCCGGCGCTGTTGCTGCTCCGCGACGGCACGCTCATCCAGCACGCCGACAACGACAGCCTGGGCCGCCTCGTCGAGGACGAGCCGGCCGATCTCGTCACCGCCGTCAACACCGGGGTTCGTAACGCGCTCGAAGCCGCCCGATACGATCTGTTGTGGGATCTCCTGCTGCCCCAGCACGTGTTCGAGCGGCAGCCGCTGCGGCTCGCGCACTGGCTGGAGCGCACGGGCGCCCGCCGTGTCGTCCACGGTCACACGCCGCACCGGGAGCGCGCTCCCCGGGTCTACGCGAGCGGGCGCGCGATCAATTTCGACGGCGGCCTGGCGAGGCGCAACCGCTGGCAGGGGCGCGGTCCCTACGCGGCGAGCGTCGGTCCGCTGCCCGCCTGAGCGGCGCCCGGCCTCGCCAACAGCGCGGACGTAGACTGAACGGTCGCATGCACCAGGCACTCGCCGACCCGCGCCGGTCGGCAGGACGTCGCAGCGTCGTCGTCTCGGCGAGGCGCATCGCACGGCGAGTGGCCGAACTCGGGCGCGAGGTCTCCGAGCGGTTCGCCGATCTGGAGCAGCCGCTCGTCCTCGTCGTCGTGCTGAAGGGCGGGATCATCTTCGCCGCCGACCTGATGCGACACCTGACGATCCCCGCCGAGCTCGAGTTTGTCCGCGCGGCGAGCTACGGCAACGGAACGTCGAGCCCCGGCCACGTGCAGTTCTCCCATCTCGTCGAGGGCCCGCTGACCGGCCGCGATCTGCTGGTCGTCGAGGACATCGTCGACTCCGGGCGCACCCTCGATTTGATCCTGAAGCGCCTGCGACGGGCGAAGCCGAGCTCGCTCCACCTGATCACGCTGCTCAACCGTCCGGCACGCCGCATCGTGCCCGTCGACATCGACTTCACGGGCTTCACGATCCCGGACAAGTTCGTGATCGGCTACGGCCTCGACTATGCCGGCCTGTACCGCGAGCTGCCCGACATTCGCACGCTGGACTGACGCTCCCCAATCGGAGCCTCGGAGCGCGACCGGCGCCCCTGGTGGGGCCGGCCCCGAGCGGGGCTCGAGGTCGGCCCGGGGGGTGGGGGTAGGTCAGTAGAGGACGCCTACTCGACGGTCTCGCCGAGGATCCCGTAGATCCGGCGTCTCGCGTCGTTCATGATCTCGAGCGTTCGCTTCACCTGGTCGTCGTCGCCCGCCTGGCCGACCTGCAGGACGGCGGCGCCGAGCTGGAACGCGGCATTGCGGAGCTGGAACGCGGGCGGGGACACCTCGTCGGCGACCTCCTGCCAGGGCGGCGTCGCGTGCTGCAGGCGCTCTGACTCGGTCCGTCCCGCTTCGGTGAGCGCGAACAGGCGCCGGCCCTCGGACTCCTCGCCGCGGACCAGGCCCTCGTCCTCCAGGAGCTGCAGCGTCGGATAGATCGAGCCCGCGCTCGGCCGCCAGACGCCGCCACTCCGCGACTCGAGCTCCCGGATCATCTCGTAGCCGTGCATCGGCCGCTCCACGAGCAGCGTCAGGATTGCCGCGCGAACGTCGCCGCGCCGCGCGCGCGGTCCGCCGGGGAAGCGGAAACCGGGTCCCCAGGGGCCTCGCCGGGAGCCGCGTCCGTGGTGCTCCCACGGGCCCCCGCCGTGGCCCCACGGGCCGCCGGGTTGTGGTCCGAACATGCCGAACATGATCGTGTCAACCTCCTTCATGGTTGTTCGTTATCTATCGCGATATGTCGCGATGTGCACAGCATACGATGCCTCGTCGTGGTTTGCACGGCCGGTTCGAGCAGCGTGGCGCCCGCCGGCCACGTCCGCGCGACCGTCGGACCTCGGGGGCCCCGATCCTAGAATCGACCGGCAATGGCCGAGCTCTTCCTGCAGCGCATGTCCTGGCCTCAGATCGAGGCTGCCGTCGGCTACGGTGCGACGACCGCCGTCGTCTGCGCCGCCTCCACCGAGCAGCACGGCCCCCATCTGCCGGAGGCGACCGACGAGCTCCTCGGGGAGGCGTATGCGGCGGGACTCGCCGAGCGCCTCGGGAACGCGCTCGTCGCCCCCCTGATCCGGCCCGGCTGCTCGGAGCACCACATGGCCTTCGCGGGCAGCTTCACGATCTCGGCGGAGCTGCTGATGGACCTGCTCGATGCCCACCTCGCGTCGCTGCGCCCGCACGGCTTCACCGACTTCAAGGTCTTTTCCAGCCACGGGGGCAACTACCCGGTCCTCAAGCGCTGGGTGAGCGAGCGCCCGCATCCCGATGCGTCGGTGGTTACGGAGCCGGCGATCTTCGACGCCGCCTTCGAGGCGATCCGCCGCTTCGGGCGCGAGGACGCCGCCGGACCGCATGCCGACGTCATCGAAACGTCGATGATGCTCTACCTCCACCCCGAGCTCGTCGACATGGAACAGGCGGCGCCCGGCTTCCAGGGCCAGGCGGGGTTCGAGGAGCTGATCGGCCGGGGCTTTCGCGAGTTCTCCGCGAACGGGATCATCGGCAATCCCGTCGGCTCGCAGGCGGTGATCGGGAAGGCGGCTCTGGAGGCCGTCTGCGACCGCCTGGCGGAGGCTCTTCGTTAAACGGCTCGCGCCGCTGCTCGCGTGCCTGCTGCTGCTGGGCTGCACCGGCCCCTTCGGCGGCCCGTCGTCGGCGACGCTGACGGTGGCGATCGGCGTCGCTCCCGACACGCTGGACCCGGCGGCGCAGACGGCGACTCCGGTCGCGCAGATCGTCGACATGACGGTCGAGCGGCTCGTCACGCTCGACGCCCAGAATGCCGTCCGGCCGCTGCTCGCGACGCGCTGGCGCGAGTCATCGGACCGCCGTACGTGGACGTTCTGGCTGCGTTCGGGAGTCCGCTTTCAGGATGGCGAGCCGCTCACCGCCACGGCCGTGCGTGACAGCTTCCACCGCCTGCTCGATCCGGCGACGCCAGGTGCGCAGCCAGGCGGTCTCCGCGTCGTCAGTCGCGTGACAGCTGCCGGGAGCGAGGTGCGATTCACGCTGCGCCGGCCGTTCACCCCCTTTCTGCGAGCGCTGACCTCGCCGCACGCCGGCATCCTCGCGCCGCGATCGCTCGCGCTCGCGGCGAACGACGGCGGCCGGCTTCTCACCCCGATCGGGACCGGGCCCTACCGACTGACGGGGCGCGGGGCGGACTACGTGTCGCTGCGCCGCAGCGACAGCTACTGGGGCGCGACACCTCCCTACGCACGCCAGATCTTTCGCGTCGTCCCCCAGGACGCCGAGCGTGAGGCGTTGCTGCGGGATGGGCAGGTCGACGTCGCGCTCGACCCGCCACCCGCCGACCTGCAGGACCTGTCGACGACCGGGGGCGACCAGTTGCTCGCCGTGCCGAGCGACCGCATGCTCGCGATCGCGATCGACACGCAGGATTCCCGGCAACCGCAACTGCAGGACCCGACCGTGCGGCAGGCCTTGAGCCACGCGGTCGACACCGCGGGCATCGTCCGCACGCTGCTTGCCGGAAGCGCCGTCGCCGCGGTCTCACCGCTCGCGCCGACGACGTTCGGCTTCTGCAGCACGGGTGCGTACACCTACGATCCGGCACTCGCGCAGTCGATGCTGGAGCAGGCGGGAGCGGGCGGCATGCGGCTGACGCTCGCGACGCCCGTCGGCCGGGACGCCGCCGACCTGAGCGTCGCGCAGGCGGTCGCCGGCGCCCTCGACGCGGTCGGGCTCCAGGTGACGGTCGCCGCTGAGCCCTCCTGGCCGGACTATCTCCGCCGCCTGGCGACGTCGGGCCCCTCGACACCCGATCTGGCCTTGCTCGGCTGGGCGCCGTCCTCGGTCGACGGTGTCGAGGCGTTGGCACCGTTCCAGACGGCCGGCCGGCCTCCGCACGGCCTCGGCTTCTCGCGCTTCGACGATCCCGCCGCGGACGAGCTGATCACGCAGGCCTCTTCGGCGAACGACGCGGCGGTCCGGGAGCAGGCGCTCTGCCAGGCGTCCCGGGAGGTCTGGCAGGGGGCCCCGGCGATCTTCCTCTACAGTCCGGACCAGACCGTCGTCGCCAGCCGCGCGGTGTCCGGCCTGACCGTGCTGCCCGCCGACGGCCTCGTCACGACCTGGGCGGCGCCGAGCTGAGCGGCGAGGACACGGGAGTTCACATCGACGGCGCGAGCGCAACTGCGTCAGACTGTGTGCGTTCACCGTCATGGCCGCCCCTTCCTTTTTCGGACCGTGGGAGCCCGACACTGCTGGAGGGGCGGCGAATGCTTGGAGGAGTGGAGACGGAGCCATGAGCAGGGAGTGGTCGAGATGAGCAGGTACCGCGTGCTCGCGGTCCTCGCGCTGGTAGCGCTCTTCGTCGCTGCCTGCGGCGGCAGCGCGAGCCCGCAGTCGAGCGGTCCGAAACAGGGAGGGACGCTGACGACGGCGATCGGCATCGACGCCGACACGCTGGATCCGGCGGCGCAGACGACCACGACCATCGGGCAGATGGTCGGGATGATGGTCGAGACGCTCGTCAAGTACAACGCCCAGGGCAAGGTCGAGCCGAGCCTCGCGACGAGCTGGTCCCAGTCCTCGAACGGGCTCGACTACACGTTCACGCTGCGCAAGGGCGTGAAGTTCCAGGACGGCGAGCCGTTCAACGCCCAGGCGGTGAAGTTCAGCATCGACCGCCTGCTCAGCCCGAACACGTACAAGGCGCAGCCGAGCGTCCTCCGGGCGATCCAGAGCGTCACCGCCGTCGACGACAACCACGTCAAGATCACGCTCTCCACACCGTTCGCACCGTTCGTCTCGGCAATGACGAGCGTCGCGGCCGGGATCATCGCGCCGAACTCGGTGAACGCGCACGGCAACACGCCGGCGAAGATCGTCTACCCCGTCGGCACCGGACCCTACGAGTACGGCGGTCGCGTACAGGGCGACCACGTCACGATGAACCGCTTCGACGGCTACTGGGGCACCAAGCCGGCCTACAAGACGCAGCTCTACAAGGTGGTGCCGGAAGCGGCCAGCCGGGAGGCGCTCGCCAAGTCGGGGCAGGCGGACGTCATCTACCAGCCGCCGGCGAACGACCTGCCGGCGCTCGAGCAGAGCGGCTCCGGCGTCCACGTCATCCTGGGACCCGACGACCGCACGATCCAGATCATCGTCAACAACCAGGACCCCAACAACCCGCTGCTCAAGAATCCGATGGTGCGGCAGGCGCTGAATTACGCCGTCAACAAGGCCGCGATCGTCAAGAACGTCCAGTTCGGAGCGGCGACCACGGTCGATTCTCCGGCGCCGTCGTCGGTGTTCGGCTACTGCGCCACGGGCACCTACGCCTACAACCCGCAGAAGGCGAAGCAGATGCTGCAGCAGGCGGGCGCCCAGGGTATGACGATCAAGCTGATGTCGCCGCAGGGGCGCTACACCGGTGACTACGACACCGCGCAGGCGGTGGCGAACAACCTCCGCGCGGTCGGCCTCAACGTCACCGTGCCCAACCCGCCCGACTGGCCGACCTACGTGTCGACCGTCGACGTGGCGCCGAGTCAGGCGTCGACCGACCTCCACCTCCTCGGGTGGGCGTCGACCTACCTCGACGCAAGCGGCGTGCTCACCCAGTTCCAGAAGTCCAACTGGCCGCCGGCCGGACTCAGCACTGCGTACTACGACGATCCGCAGGTGGACGCGCTGATCAGCAAGGCGAACAGCGAGTCGAGCACCTCGCAGCGCCAGCAGGACTACTGTTCCGCTGAGAAGAAGATCTGGAACGCCGCGCCCTGGATCTTCCTCTACAACCCGAAGAACCCGATCGTGACCACGACGGGCGTGAAGGGTATCTACGGTCTGCCGAACGAGCAGTTCATCACGACCTGGGCGACGCCGGCCTGAGGAATCGGCCGGAGCCGGGCCCGCGCCGCCGGCAAACGGGGCGCGGGCTCGGTGTTCGCCACGCGGTGCGGAGGATGCGATCCATGCAAACAGACGAAGGGGGAGTATGAGGCAGGGAGTGTTGGGGGTAGCGCTGGCGGTGGTGCTGTTGGTCACCGCCTGCGGCAGCAGCAACACCGGCGGCGGCGGCAGCAGCTCGAGCACCGGCGGCGGCACGACGTCGAAGACGCTGACGGTGGCGATGGGGATCAACCCCGATACGCTCGATCCGCAGGCGCAGACGACGACGACGGTGCAGCAGATCGTGCGCATGATGGTCGAGACGCTCGTCACGATCGACCACCAGGGCAAGGTGCAGCCATTGCTCGCGACGAGCTGGCAGTCTTCCTCGGACGGCCTCACCTACACGTTCACGCTGCGTAAGGGCGTCAAGTTCCAGGACGGCGAGCCGTTCAACGCACAGGCCGTCAAGTTCAGCCTCGATCGCATCAACGATCCCGTCGTGTACAAGGCCCAGCCCGGCGTGCTGACCGTGATCAAGGACACGGTCGTGCTCAACGACGATCAGGTGAAGATCGACCTGAAGAGCACGTTCCCGGCCTTCCTGTCGGCGTTGTCGCAGGCGACGGCGGGGATCATCGCCCCGAAGTCGGTCGACAAGGCGCCGAACACGCCGAGCAAGATCCAGGATCCGGTCGGGACCGGGCCCTACACCTACAAGGAATTCCTCCAGGACGACCACGTCACGATGACCCGCTTCGACGGCTACTGGGGTGAGAAGCCGGCCTATCAGACGCAGACCTACAAGGTGGTGCCCGAGGAGGCCTCGCGCGAGTCGCTCATCAAGGCCGGCCAGGCCGACGTCGCGATCGGATTCCCGGCCAACGATCTGCCGGCCCTGAAGGCGGATTCGAGCGTCAAGGTCATCCTCGGCCAGAGCGATCGCACCGTCTACATGGCGATCAACACGGTCGACAAGAAACAGCCGCTGCTTCAGAACCCGAAGGTACGCGAGGCGCTCAACTACGCGGTCGACAAGAATGCGATCGTGAAGAACGCGCTCTTCGGCGCCGGTCAGGTCTCGACCGCGCCGATGTCCCCGGCGCTGTTCGGCTACTGCCAGACGGGACCGTATCCGTACGACCCGGCGAAGGCGAAGCAGCTGCTCCAGCAGGCGGGCGCCGAGGGCATGACGATCCGCATGATGGCGCCGCAGGGCCGCTACATCAACGACTACACGGTCGGGCAGGTCATCGCCGGGGACCTCCGCAAGGTCGGCCTCAACGTCACGCTCGCGAACCCGATGGACTGGCCGAGCTACCTCGCCTACGCCGATGAGGTCGGCCCCACCACGGACAACGTGGACGTCCACATGATCGGCTGGGCGCCGAGCTACCTCGACGCGACCCAGCAGTCGTCGATCATGATGCCGCCGCTGCCCCCGCCGGGGAGCGACTCGTCCTACTACGACGGTCCCAAGGTGACGAGCCTGCTCAAGAAGGCGAACACCGAGATCGACGCGACGCAGCGCAAGCAGGACTACTGCACGGCGGAGAAGCAGTTCTGGTCCGACGCGCCCTGGATCTTCCTCTACCAGCAGAAGGACCCGATCCTGACCACGAACCACGTCACGAACGTCAACGACCTCCCGAACGAGATGGCCGTGACGACCTGGGTGAAGCCTGCGTGACAATGGACCGCGACGGCGACCGGCGCTGGGCGGCGGTGGCTATACTGCCGCCTCGACGCGCCGGCCGCTGAGGCGCAGGCGGGCAAACAGACGATGACCGGGAGTGAAGGAGAGCTGTCGCCGTGGTGACGTACATCATCCGTCGACTGCTGATCGCGATCCCGACGCTGATCGGCGTCGCCACGATCAGCTTCCTGCTCATGCGCCTGATCCCCGGCGACCCGGCGCGCGTCATCGCCGGGCCGAACGCGACGCCTGCCGACGTCGAGCATCTCCGCCACGAGCTCGGCCTCGACCAGCCGGGATGGGAGCAGTACCTGACCTTCATCGGCCACCTGCTCCAGTTCAACCTCGGGACGTCCGCGGTGACCGGCCAGTCGGTGACGAGCGAGATCCTGAGCCGGCTGCCCTACACGCTCGAACTGGCTTTCATCGCGGTCGCGGTCGCGATCGTCGTCGGCATCGCGCTCGGCGTCTTCGCTGCCATGCGACACAACTCGTTGCTCGACGTCTTGATCTCCGCCTTCAGCGTCTTCGGCGTCTCGACCCCGGTCTTCTGGACCGGACTCCTGGCGATCATCCTGTTCGCCGTCGACCTGCATCTCCTCCCGGCCGCCGGCTCGACGCAGTGGGACGGGTTCGTGCTGCCCTCGGCGACGCTCGCCTTCTTCGTCGTCGGCTTCATCGCGCGGCAGACGCGAGGGGCGATGCTCGAAGTGTTGGGGCTCGACTACGTGCGCACCGCCCGCGCCAAGGGGGCGAGCCGGGCCTCGGTGCTGATGAAGCACGGCCTGCGGAATGCGTTGCTCCCGATCACGACGACGATCGGGCTCCAGTTCGGTCAGCTGCTCGGCGGTGCGATCCTCACCGAGACGATCTATGCCTGGCCCGGGATGGGCCAGCTGCTCGTCAACTCGATTAGCGCCCGGGACTACTCCGTCGTGCAGGGGGTCGCGTTCGTGTTCGCGTTCGGCCTGATCGTCGTCAACCTGATCACCGACCTCCTCTACGCGGTCGTCGACCCGAGGATTCGCTATGACTGACGCGGCGCTGGAACAGGGCGCAACGCCACCGACCGAGGTCGAGTCGCGATCGCCGGGCGTGCTCCGCTCGCTGCTCATGCATCGCAGTGCGGTGATCGGCGGTGTGATCCTCCTGATCTACGTTCTCGGCACGTTCGTCGGCCCGCTGATCTTCCACAACAATCCGACCAACAACTTCAACTACCAGGATCTCGGTTCCGCGTTCCAGCACTCGTCGCCAGGCCACCTGCTCGGCACCGACGAGCTGGGCCGGGACGAGCTGATCCGGCTCTTCTACGGCGCCCGCTACACGCTGCTGATCGCGATCGCGGCGGTCGCGCTCGCGCTCGTCATCGGCATCCCGCTCGGCGCCATCAGCGGCTACTTCGGGGGCTGGCCGGACATGCTGATCCAGCGCCTGGTCGACATCGTGCTGTCGTTCCCGACGTTCCTGCTCGCGCTGTCGCTCGTCGCCGTCCTCGGCCCCGGCCTGCGCAACGTGATCATCTCCGTCGGCATCACGTCGTTCCCCTACATCGTGCGCATCCTGCGGGCGTCGGCGCTCAGCGTCCGCGAGCTGCCCTATGTGGAGGCCGCGCGTGCGCTCGGCGTCGGCTCACCGGCGATCCTCTTCCGGCACGTGATCCCGAACTCGTTCGCCCCGGTCATCGTGCAGGCGACGCTGCAGCTCGGCGGCACCATCCTGACCGCGGCCGGGCTCGGCTTCCTCGGCGTCGGCGTGCAGCAGCCGACGCCGGAATGGGGTGGCATGCTCGGCGCCTCCCGCGACTACATCTTCAGCGACTCGTCGCTGATCACGTATCCCGGTCTCTGCATCGTCGGCGCCGTGCTCGCGTTCAACCTGGTCGGCGACGGCCTGCGCGACGTCCTCGACCCGCGGCTCAAGCGCTAGCCTGGCTCGTCTCCGACCCGGGCCGCTCCCGTACCATTTGGAGCCCTGTCGTAGTGGCCGCAGTGGCGGTCCCGCGACTGCGGTGCGCCCGGAAGTGAGGAGGAGATCGAAGAGGATGCCGCTGACTGCAGGAGTAGAGGCGCCGTTGTTCCGCCTCGAGGACCAGGATGGGAACACCTACGCGCTCGCCGAGCTGAGCGGTCGGAAGGTGCTGCTCTACTTCTATCCGAAGGACGACACCCGGGGCTGCACGATGGAGGCCCAACAGTTCAACGAGCTGCTGCGGCGATTCGAGGACGGGGGCATCGTCGTGCTCGGCGTCTCGGCCGACGACGCGCGCAGCCACCAGCGCTTCCGCGCCAAGTACGGCCTGCGATTCCCGCTGCTGTGCGACACCGGCGCCGAGGTTGCGAAGGCGTACGACGCGTACGGCGAGCGGCACTCCTTCGGCAAGACGGTCGTCGGCGTCAAGCGATCGACGTTCCTGATCGACGAAGGCGGTCGGATCGAGCGGGCCTGGTACGACGTGCGGCCGGACGGTCACCCCGAAGCCGTGCTCGCCGAGGTCGTCGCGTCGTAGCCCTCGCGTCGACCAGCACATGGTGACGTTCGACGACGTCCGGAGCGTCGCGCTCGAGCTGCCGGGCGTCGTCGAAAGCACCTCCTACGGGACCCCCGCCTGCAAGGTCGGCGGCAAGCTGCTGCTCCGGTTGCGTGAGGATGGGGCGTCGATCGCGGTCCGCATCGACCTCGCCGACAAGGACGTGTTGCTGGCCGAGGAGGGGGCCGTGTTCTTCACGACGCCGCATTACGACGGCTATCCGATGGTCCTCGTCCGGCTCGAGGCAATCGATCGAGAGGGCCTGCGCGGGCTCCTGGAGGGCGCCTGGCGCTTCGCCGCGCCCCCGGCGATCCGGCGCCACGCCGACCGCCAACGCTGAGCGGGGGGCCAGTCAGTGCGGAGGCGGCAGCGGTCGCGGGGCGGCCGCTTCGTAGCCGCGGCAGGTCACGACCGGCAGTTGCGGGTAGCGCGGG
>JBAPVZ010000127.1:0-2792 GCA_049283435.1 Candidatus Dormiibacterota bacterium | reverse complement strand
CCGTCGCCTCGTCCAGGTCGAGTCTCGGCATCTCGCTGCCGAAGCCGAAGCCGGCCCAGTGAACACCGCACTCGACCAGGAAATCGATCTGCCGGCCCATCTGATCGAGGTCCAGCGCACCATCCCGCGCAAAGGGCGTGACGACGATCGGGATGACGCCGGCCAGAGCCGGCAGGGAGGCGGCGCGCTGGTTCTCGTGGCTCACGCTCATGCGAAACTCCTCACTGGGTCGTGCCGCTGACGTCGAGGACGGCGCCGGTGCCCATGCTCAGCGCGCAGCCGGGATGCTGTTGGCCCTGATGTAATCCCAGTTGAGCGCGTATCCGAGCCCGGGTCCCTGCGGAACCTGCACGTAACCGTCGGCATGCATCGGATCGGTCGGCCCCATGAGATACGGAAGCTGCGCGTCGTAGTCGACGCCGGGGGCGAGAAGACCGCGTTCGTAGTACTCGCACGTGTCGTCGGAAGCCGCCGCGAGGACCTGGAGGTTGCCCAGGCCACTCATGTGAACCTCGCATCGCACCCCGTGGGCCTCACACAGCGCGATCGTCTTCCGAGCCCCGGTGATACCCCCTCGCAAAACGTCGATCCGGCTGATGTCCGAGGCGCCGACCCGAATCCACTCCGCCCGGGTGAAGACGCCGCCCTCGGCGATTTCGGGGGAGCAGATCGGGATGCTCAGATCGCTCGCCAGCCTGATGTAGGTCTCGACGCGATGCTCGGGCATCGGGTGCTCGTACCAGTAGAAGCCGAGTCGCTCCAACTCGCGACCGACGGTGCGGGCGTCTTCGAGATTGTGATAGGTCCCCCAGGGGTCGTACATGAGTGTCATGTCGTCGCCGACCGCCTCCCGGACGCGACGGCACGCCTCGAGGTCCCAGGTGATGTGTGAGGGCCGACCGGGGGCCGTCTCGCGCGTCTGGGGGTTCCAGTAGTAGTACGGATGAATTTTGTAGGCCTGGTATCCCTGACGCTTGCAGGCCAGGGCGTGCGCGGCGTACTCCTCGGGAGAGCCCAGGTTGGGATAGGTGCTCGCGTACGCCTTCACCGTTTCGCGATAGCCGCCCAGCAGCTTGTGGACCGGCAACCCGGTGATCCGTCCGAGCAAATCCCACAGCGCCAGGTCGATGACGCTCGCGATGTGCTCGGGCGTCTTGGCGGCCCACAGCCAGTGCCAGATTCGTTCCCGGTCCAGAGCATCCTGACCCAGCAGCAGCGGCTTGACGCGGGTCTCGATGTAGGCGGCGGATTCGGCGGACAGCCCTTCCTGATCCCCATGCCCCTGCCCACCGAGGCAGAACCCCTCGGCTCCCTCGTCCGTCACGATCCGCGTCAGGGTCTGCACCACCTCGCTGCCCGGCAGCGCCTGGCCGTTCCGAAATCGATCGACCGTAGTTCGAAACGAGATCAGATCGATGTCCCGTATTTCCACTGTGCCCTCCCGCTGAACCTGGCCACGGCCATCGCCAGCTTCGAATCCCTCGCCGCCGTTCGGGGCCACCTACTCCATGGCCTGCACCAGAGCATGATCTCTCGTCGAGGGGTGCATCGGGCTGAACGGGGAGCGCCGAACTGGATGGCGGCCGCGGAGGCGCGGCGCCCGATCGATGGCACTATGTGGGCGTGGAGGGAAGATGAACGAACAGCAGGGGATCGTCGTGGGGAGTGAGAACGCAAGAGTCGGGATCGACTCGGCGGTCGCGGTGCTGCGTCAGGGCGGCTCCCCGCTCGACGCCGTCATCGCCGGGATCCGCGAGGTCGAGGCGAATCCCGAAGACCATTCCGTCGGGTTCTCCGGCCTGGCCAACCTGCTCGGCGACGTGGAGCTCGACGCTAGCGTGATGCTGGGGCAGAGGCTCCAGGCGGGCGCGGTCGGCGCGCTTCACGATCACCAGGACGCGATCGAGCTGGCGCGTCGGGTGATGGAGGGGTTGCCGCACGTGCTGGTCGTCGGGGGCGGCGCCGATCGCCTTGCCGAAGAGTCCGGCCTGCGTCGGGTGGATCTGTCCACGCCCGAGTCGCGCCGGATCTGGAGGGAGCGGCTCGAGGGGACCGGCGATCGCCGTCTCGAGCAGTCGTACCTGGAGCAGATCCGGCGGCTCGCCGAAACGATGACACCCAAGACCGGTGAGCGTGACGAACGCCACGGCACCGTGAATCTGATCGCGCGTGACCGCGCCGGGAGGATCGCCTGCGGGGTCAGCACGTCTGGCTATCCGCTCAAATACCCCGGGCGGCTGGGCGACTCGCCGATCATCGGCGCTGGCAACTATGCCGACGATCGCTGGGGCGCCGCGGCCTGCACCGGCTTCGGCGAGCTCTCGCTGCGCTGCTGCACCGCACACAGCGTGGTCACCTTCATGCGCTTTGGCATGCCACTCGAGAAGGCGCTCGAACAGGCGATGCTCGACATCCGGCAGCTGGAGACACCCGGCGACATGAACATCGTCGCGCTCGATCAGGACGGGCGGCCCGGGGGTGCGTCCAGCGCCGCGGGCCGAACCTACATCTATCTGACCGAGAGCATGACTCGGTACGCCGCAGCGGAGTCGATGCACGTGCCGCTCGTCGACGCGTCACCGTCAAGGCCCTGAAAGTTCAGTGGGGAAGCGGATCGCCACGATATCTCCCGGGTGAGCGCGGCCGCTGAAGACCGCGATCTCGCTCCCTGCCGCGGCGCCCAGGATAGCGTTGCGGAGTCACCGGGGCGCCCGTACTCGTTTGAGTATGGCCACAGGATCCGGAACGGAACGCGCGCGCCGCCTCTCATGCCAAGCGGCGGCGCTACCTCC
>JBAPVZ010000126.1:0-2474 GCA_049283435.1 Candidatus Dormiibacterota bacterium | reverse complement strand
CCGCGCAGGCTCAGCGAGCTGCCGAGCAGCGGGTTCTCGTAGATCACGATCGGCGCCGGAATCGCCCCGGCGACGACGCCATAGAAGTCGACGGTCTCCGCCTCGCCGAGCGGGAAGTAGGGTTGGAAGATCAGCACGATGCCGCTCGCGCCGGCCGCGAGATAGCGCTCGGCCTGCGCGATCGCATCCCGCGTGCCGGAGGCCGCGACACCGGGGACGACCGGCACGCGTTCTTCCACGGACTCGACGACGCAGCGCACGGTCTCCAGCCGCAGCTCGGGCGGCAGCGAGGCGAACTCGCCGGTGCTGCCGAGTGGGCTCAGCCCGTGCACGCCGCTCGCGACCAGATGCTCGACGAGCTGGCGCAGTACGGCCTCACGCAGCCGTCCGGACGGCTGGTCGACGGGCGTCACCAGGTAGGGGATGACGCCCTGCAGTTCGGTCATCCGGGGGCCGTCTCGCGCACCGTCGAGAGCGCCTCCGACATCCGCTCCAGCACCTGGTCCAGGATGGCCGGCGAGGTGCCGAAGTTGAGGCGCGCACAGGTCCGGCCAGGCGTGCCGAAGTCAGCGCCGGGGTTGAGGCCGACCCGGGCCTCGCGGAGCAGGAACTCCTGGGGCGACGGATCCAGGCGCAGCGCCGCGAAGTCGAGCCAGGCGAGGTAGGTCGCTTCCGGTTGGTGCCAGCGCACGCCGGGATGCTCGTGCACCCAGCGATCGACGCGCTCACGATTCTGCGCGAGCACCGGCAGCACGCGGTCGAGCCAGGGCTGCCCCTCGCGCCAGGCGGCGACGGTCGCGTCGACGCCGACGTGCCCGGGGCGGCCGAGCAGCTTGGGGGGCAGGGCGGCGCGAAAGCGATCGAGCAGCGCCTGGGAGCCGAAGTGCATGACCCCGCAGCGCAGCGCCGGGATGTTGAAGCTCTTGGTCGCCGAGTTCACCGTGATCGTGCGCGCCGCGATCTCCTCGCCGAACGTCGCCATCGGCAGCTGCGTGCTGCCTGCGAAGACGAGGTCGGCGTGAATCTCGTCGCAGATGACGACGAGATCGCGCTCGACGGCGAGCCGGCCGAGCGTCAGCAGCTCCTCCCTCGACAGCACGCGGCCGCTCGGATTGTGCGGGCTGCAGACGAGCAGGATGCGGGTGCGCTCGTCGATCTCCCTGGTCAGCTGGTCGGCGTCGAGGACGAACCGGGCTCCGTCGTCGCGCAGCGGATTCTCGATACGTCGCCGGGCCGCCTCGTCGATCGAGGAGAGGAATGGCGGGTAGATCGGGGTCTGGACGACGACGCCGTCGCCCGGTTCGCTGAACGCGACGATCCCCGCCGTCACCGCCTGGACGAGGTCGGCCACCTCGACGACGAGGTCGGGGTCGGGGGTCCACGAGAACCGCTCGCGCATGCGATCGGCAAACGCGGCGGCGACGGTCTGGTCGGGATCGCGCAGCGCATAGCCGTAGTCGCCCGGTTCCACGATCCGCTCGATCGCGCGCTGGATCGGCGCCGCGACCGTGAAATCCATGTCGGCGACCCACGCCGGCAGCACGTCGGGCGGGAAGCGGTGCCACTTGGCCCCGCGGCGTGCGCGCAGCTCCTCGATCGACAGCTCCAGGTCCTGGTCCATCAGCTCCCTCCTTTCCGGCCCCGACGGGTCAACCCTCGCCACAGATCGCGAGGAAGTTCGCGTAGATGCCGAGGCCGCCCGCACCCGACTTCTCGGGGTGGAACTGGGTGCCGAGCACGCGGTCCCGCGCCGCCGCCGCGACCGGCGCGTGCTCGGTCGCGGCGATGCCGTCCGGCGACCGATCGGGCGTCAGCGAGTGCACGAAGTAGAAATAGGCGTCGTCGGCGACGCCGTCCCAGAGCGGCGAGAACCCGGTCTGATGGAGCCGGCACCACCCGATGACCGGTATGCGTGCGGCCTCGGTCACCGGCACCACCTGTCCGCGGAACAGTCCGAGCCCCTCGTGGCGGCCGTGCTCCAGGGACTCCTCGAACAGCAACTGGAAGCCGAGGCACACCCCGAGCAGCGGCTTTCCGCGGCGGGCGAGCTCGACGACGCCCCGGCCGAGGTTGCCCGCCTGCAGGCGCCGGAGCGCGGGCGCGAACGCACCGACGCCGGGCAGCACGATCCCGCTCGCGCGCTCCAGCTCGTCGTACTCACCGGTCAACTTCGGCTCGGCGCCGACCGCCTGCAGCGTGCGCTCGACCGAACGCAGGTTGCCGACGCCGTAGTCGACGATCGCGATCACCGCCGGGGCCCTCGCGGCTGGCTGAAAGGGCCGTTCGCCGGCACTGGGCCCTCAAATCGCCTCGCGTAGGGGCCGTTCGCCGGCACTCGGCCCTCACATCGCCCCGCGTAGGGGCCGTTCGCCGGCACTCGGCTCTCAGATCGCGGCGGGGTGGTCATCCGAGCAGTCCCTTCGAGGAGGGGAGCTCGTCGCCGACCTGCGCGGTCGCCTGGGCCAGCGCGAGGC
>JBAPVZ010000125.1:0-2437 GCA_049283435.1 Candidatus Dormiibacterota bacterium | reverse complement strand
GGGCCGGGCAGTGCCCGCACTGAAGCGCCTGGAACACGCTGGAGGAGTTCCGCGCGCCGCCGGGACGGGCGATGCGGGCCGGCGGGTCCGTCCGTGGATCAGGCGCCGCGCCGTCACTGGTGCGCCCCCAGCCGCTGACCGAGATCGACCTCACGTCGCAACCTCGCCTCCAACTGCGCTGGGCAGAGTTGAATCGGGTGCTGGGCGGGGGCATCGTGCCCGGGAGCCTCGTGCTGCTCGGCGGCGAGCCGGGGGTCGGCAAGTCGACGCTGCTGCTCCACCTGGCGGTCCAGGCGACCGCGGGAGGCGGTTCGGTCCTCTACACGAGCGGTGAGGAATCGGCGCAGCAGGTCGGCATGCGGGCACGGCGGCTCAATGCCAGCGAGGCCGGCGTGCTGCTGCTGGCGGAGACGGACCTCGATGCGATCTGCGCCGTCGTCGAGCGGGAGCGGCCAGCGGTCGCGATCGTCGATTCGATCCAGACGGTGGCGGACGCGTCGGTCGAGGGCACTCCCGGCAGCGTGTCGCAGGTGCGCCAGGCGACGGGTCGCCTGCTGCGGGTCGCGAAGGAGTCCGGCGTCCCGATCGTGCTCGCCGGCCACGTGACGAAGGAGGGCGCGATCGCCGGCCCGCGAGTGCTCGAGCACATGGTCGACACCGTGCTCTACCTGGAAGGGGACCGCCAGCAGGACTTGCGGATCCTCCGCGCGACGAAGAACCGCTTCGGGTCGGCGGAGGAGATCGGCATCTTCGCGATGGGCGAGGAGGGCCTGCTGGAGGTCGCGGACGCGAGCGCCGCGCTACTCGGGGAGTCGCCGGCCGTGCCGGGGACGGCGGTGCTGCCCGCGCTGGAGGGCAGCCGGCCGCTGCTGGTCGAGCTGCAGAGCCTGGTCAGCAAGACGCCGTTCGGGCTGCCGCGACGCTCGGCGACGGGCATCGACCTGAACCGGCTGCACATGCTGATCGCCGTGCTCGACAAGCGCGCGGGCGTCGCGCTCGGCGAGATGGACGTCTTCCTCAACGTCGCCGGCGGTCTCCGCATCACCGAGCCGGCGGCAGATTTGGCGGCCGCGCTCAGCATCGCCGGAAGCCAGCGTGACCAGCCGCTCGCCGAGGGCACGGTCGTGCTCGGCGAGGTGAGCCTGACCGGACAGCTGCGGCATGTCGGGCGCACCGATCGCCGCCTGCAGGAGGCGGCCCGGCGGGGCTTCCGGCATGCGATCGTGCCACCGGGAGCGAAAGGGCCGCCCGGTCTCGAGGTCTTCGAGGCTCGGGACCTGGCCCAGGCGGTGCTCCACGCGTTCCCGCCGCGAAGGCCGGGCTCCGTCGTCCGGCTCGACACCCGCAGGTAGCATGTGACCTCACCATCATGGAGGTCGGAATCGTCATTGCCGCGGCCGGGGCCGGCACCCGCCTGGCCCGCGGCAGCAAGGCGCTCGTCGAGATCGGAGGCGCGACGCTCGTCGCGCATGCGGTCCGCCGCTTCTCAGCCATGAGCGAGATCGGGCCGATCGTCGTCGTCGCACCGGCCGCGGACGAGGCGCGGGTCGGCGCGGCGGTCCAGACCGCGGCCGGGGGCCGTGCGGTGGTCGTGTGCGCGGGCGGCTCGACACGGCAGGAGTCGGTGCGGGCGGGACTCGCCGCGCTGGCGCCGTGCGAGATCGTGCTCGTGCATGACGCAGCGCGTCCGCTCGCCTCGGAGAGCCTCGTCCGGCGCGTCATCGCCGCGGCGCTCGAGGTCGGAGCGGTGCTGCCCGGCGTCACGCCGCGCGACGCGGTACGCCGGGTCAGCGAGGGGAGGTCCGGCCGGCGGCTCGACCAGAGCCTCGACCGGGGTGAGCTGGTCCTCGCGCAGACGCCGCAGGGGTTCCGGCGCGAGCTGCTGGAGCGCGCCCACGAAGCCGCGCGCGAACAGGGCCTCGCCGCCGACGACGACGCTCAGCTGGTGGCGGCGATCGGACACCCGGTCGCGATCGTGGAGGGCGAATCGACGAACGTCAAGGTCACGGTCCCGGAGGATCTGCCCCTCGTCGAGCATCTGCTGCGGGCCCTGCTCGACCCGGCCGACGCGTCCCCACGGATGGTGCTGAACCAGTGATCCGCGTCGGCATCGGGCAGGACCAGCACGTGCTCGCGGAGGGGCACGCGCTCGTGCTCGGCGGCGTCGAGCTCGACCACCCGCGCGGCCTGCTGGGGCACTCCGACGCCGACGTTCTGACCCACGCCGTCGTCGATGCACTGCTCGGTGCGGCGGGCCTGGGCACGATCGGCGAGCACTTCCCGGATACGGACGACCGTTACCGCGGGGCCTCCTCGCTCGGGCTCCTGGAGGCGACCGGCCGCCTGGTCCTCGCCGCCGGCTGGCGAGTCGGCAACGTGGACAGCGTCGTCGTCGCCCAGGCCCCCCGCCTGCAGGCGCAGCTGCGTCCGATGGCGC
>JBAPVZ010000124.1:0-9292 GCA_049283435.1 Candidatus Dormiibacterota bacterium | reverse complement strand
CGTAGACGCTGTGCATGCGGTGACCGAGAACGGGACCCTCCACGGCAACAATGGCGACCAGGCCGTCGATGAGGTCGGCGCTCTGGGCGAGGCCCACCGGGACCACCGACCCGGCGAACGGCCGGTATGGCGGAAGTGGCTGGTCGTGCACGCCGCAAAAGGCGGACACCGCCGAGGTGACCTCGCCGGCCTCGTGCTCAGCCGGAGCCTCGTCGACGACCTCCACGATGACGTCCTCAACCACCTCAGCGTCGGTCATCGTCACGTCGGCGATGACGTCCCCGGCGAGGCGGTCCTGTCCGGTCTCGTCCCCCGGCTCGACGTCGCCGGTTGCGACGTCCTCCGGCTCGCCCGAGGTCTCGACGACGACCTCTGGATCGTGCGGAGGATCGGCGACGTTATCGACGGATTCCACATCCGGTACCGGTGACCGACCGGCCGGGTAGATCTCGAGCTCGGCAAGCGCCTCCCACACCGGCCTCAGCGCGTGGGCCGGCTCGATCGTGAATTCGGACTCGCGCACCCTGACGATGGTCCATCCGCACCGTTCGAGCTCGCGCTGCGCCGCCATGTCGCGGTGGTAGGCGGAGGGGCCCTGCCAGGTATCACCGTCGCACTCGATCGCAAGCCGGGTCGTCGCGCCGACGACCACCAGGTCGAGGCGATAGCCTTGTGCGTCGACCTGGGGGATAACGCTGAATCCTCGTTCGATAAGGCGATTGCAGACCCGCTGCTCGAACAGCGACTCGAACGGCGCCATCCGGAGCTGCTCCGGGAGCGGTGACGTGACGGCTTCGTCGGCATCCTGGGCGGAGCGCTCAACTTCGTAGCAGTAGTCGAGTAGCCGGAAGCGCATGTCCTCCCTGTTGTTGAGATCGTCTGGTCGGATCGAGTGGAACAGCCACATCTGGTCCTTGGCCCGGGATGCGGCGACGTTGTAGCGCTGGACGTACAGGTCCCTGGTCAAGGCCGCGTGCCGCTGACCGGCCTGAGGCGCCGCCACCATCGAGAGAAACATGACGTCCCGCTCTGAGCCCTGGAAGTCGGCAGCATCGCCGCACCGCAGGTCGCGTGCGTTCCATTCGGCCGAGAGACGGCCCTGCAGCTTCCCCTCGATCAACTTCGCTTGTGCAGTGCCGAGCAGCGAGATAACACCGAAGGTCAGCCCGTCGTAGCGGGGGTCGGCGCAGCATTTCTCGATCTGCTCGACGATCGCGTCGGCTTCAACGGGATTGACCTTGTTGGTGGTACCGCGCTGGTAGCCGTCCTCGAGGAAAACGGGCTTGATCGGGTCGAGCCGGTCGGCGCCGAACTGCCGGACAGGCACGAGCCGGACGCCATCGGGCTCGTATGCGATCTGGTTGGAGAACTCGATGAGCTCGGGAACACACCGGCGGTGCTCAACCAGGATCAGCTTCCCGGTGAAAAGCATCTTGGCCACGTCGAAGAGGCTGCACTGCGGATCCTGCCATAACGAGCCGTACGGATTGTCGTACAGATATTGGTTAGCAAGGTCGCGGAGCTGCTGCTGGTCGACACCCACCGCCGACGGGGACACCTGCTTGTCGTCGCCGATGACGACGATGCGCGGCGCCAGGTACTGCAGGAAAGTTGCTTCCAGGCCGGCCTGCGAGGCCTCGTCGACGACCACGACGTCGAACATGTCCGGCTGGATACGTAGCTGGTCGGCGATCCGGTAGGTCGGCAGGATCCACACCGGAACCGCGGACCGGCAGCGGTCCATGGCTTGGCGGATCTCGGCCTTCTGTTGCACGTGGTATTTCCCGGTGCCCTTGCCCAGCCGACGCACGAGGTAGGCGTAGTGCTCCAGGCTCGCTCGGGCCGTCCGGGTGAGTCGGTCAGGGGCGACGGCGTGGTTCCACGAGCGTGTGGCTGCCAGCTCCTCGACATGGCAGCGGATCTCCACCTCGAGCCGAGTGAGCTCGGCCTGCACCGCGTTGACGTCGAGCGTCTTCCGGCTCCGGGCGAAGGTGCAAGCCGCCGCCCAGGCCCACGCCTGAGAAAATCGCGCGAGCCGGTCGGGCCACTCGGGCGTCTCCGGGTGAGTCGTGAGAGCAGTGTGCAGTCGGGGAGCGCCAGCCCTCAACCGGGCGCCGAGTCGGTCGCGACGCGCCACGAGGCGCCGAACCTCGACTAGCCGTTCGAGCCGGCGGTAGTCCGACGCATAGCGCTCGTGGTCGCGGCCGAGCACCGCGTCCAACATCGAGCGCACGGCCGGGCCAGCCTCGGCCCAGCGCGCCTCGTCGGCGAGCCGCCGCTGCAGGTCGTCAAGGGGTCTGCGGGCCGCGGCGAGCGCGTCGGCAGCCGCAGCGGCCTCGACTAGTCCGGCATAGTCGCGGATCGCGACGGTGTCGGTCCAATCTGGGATCGGCAATTGGAGCTGCGCAAGTCGTTGCTCCTCACGGTCCAGCCCGGCTGCCAGGTCGAGGACCCGGTTGAGCTGGGCGACCTCGGTGGCGTGCCACTGCAACCGCTCGTGCAGGGTGTCCTCGGGCGGAATGACTACGTTCGTTGGCCATGCCCGGTCGAGCGCGCTGAGCGTCTTCGTCGCTTCGACCCACGTCAGGAATGCCGCGAGCTGGGCCGGTGTCGTCGGCGGGAGCCCATCGACGAGGACCGCCTCGAACAGCGGTGCCGCTTGTTTTACCTGCCTGTTGGCGAGGGTGCCGACCTTCGGGCGGCGGTCCGGGCCCACCTTGATCGTTCGTCCGCCGGCGAGGTACTCGTGCAGGTTCCGGGCCAGCGGCACCAAGCCTGCGATGTCGGTGCTGCGCAGCTCCACCTCGGTGACCGAGCCAAGTTCTTGCACGGACTGCGTCGCATGATCGATCAGCTGGGTGACGTGGTCGTGCCGAGCTCGCCACAGGTCGGCGCGGCCACAGCGGGCGTCGTCGAGGGCGGCTGGTATCCAGTGCTCGCGACGGCTCGACAGGTATTCAATCTCGGCGATGAGCGCGTGAAAACGCGCTTGAAGTGCGTCTCGGGCGTCGACAGGGAGCCGGTGCAGGGTGGCGGCTGCGGGGTGGGCCCGCTGGTGCTGCAGACGGCTGTCTGCCGCGGCAGTGGCGGCCTCGCACACCACCATGTCGGCGAACCGGCGCGGATCGGGCAGCCCCGCAGGCTCTAAAACCCGGCGCTGCGCGTCAATCTCGTCTGCCGCCAGGGCCGCGTCAGTCAGCAGCGCATGCCACTCGACGATCTCCTGCGAGTGCAGGGGGGCGGCGTCGAGGACGTCGTCGACGTAGTCGCTCAGCCAGCGATTCCGTTCGGCGTCGGTGGCGAGCTCGCGGGCGATGGATGCGAGCGTTCCCCGGTAGCCGGCGAACTCGTGCGTCTGGACCTCGTCCTCGCGGGCGGTCAGCAGGTCGTGGAACGCCGCCGCTCGGCGACCGCGTAGATCGTCGATCGATCGGAGCGCGCGGTAGATGGGGATCGATGCCTCCGCGGGGTCGTGGTCGGCGGCGATTGCCGCGATGCGCTCGACTGCGACCCGCAGATCCGACATGTCCTCGCGGGTGCTTCCCACGACGGAGACAGCGAGCGGGCGGATGGCCGCAGGGAGCTTTGTCCGGACCTCCTTCAAGGCCCGGTCGGTGTGTGCCGTCACGAGCACCCGCTTGCCTTGAGCCAGCAGGTGCGAGATCAGGGCCGCGGCGGTATGCGTCTTGCCCGTGCCGGGTGGACCTTGGACGAGAGTCTGCGCGTGGGTGTCGACCCGCCGCAGGATCTGCAGCTGGCGGTCGTTGACCGGCATTGGCAGGAAGGGGTCCTCGTCGACCATCACGACGGCACCGTCGCCAGAGTTGCTGTCGACGGGCGGGACGTGCTCCGGGTCGACGAGGGGGAGGACACCGGCCGGCACCGGTTGCCCACTGCTCATCTGGTCGATGATGGTCCGGAAGATCTCGACGAACCCTTTCCGGGCCCGCTTGCGCAAAATGAGCGCCGGAGCGAAGGCGGCGACAGGATGCTCGACGGCAGTCGGTCGTACGTCGGTGTCCTGGTACTCAGCGTCGGGGGAAAGGGCGTGCACGATCCGCCGGACGATAGCGCCCGCCTGCGCCCGGTCCAACAGGTTGCCCGCGAAGTCGCGGGCGCGCGCCCGCGACTCGATGAGCTGTTGTGGTTGGGTGATCAGACGGGCGTCGAGCATCTCCACCTCAACGTCGGCAGCCTCCACCGATTCGGCGGAGACGACCGTGAGCCGGCCGGTGTCGTCGTCGAACTCGATTGCGACGGATGCGGTCAGCAGGTGCCGCAGCACGGTCGGGTGGTCCGCTGGCGTCCAGGCCAGGCAGCCGACTCCGATGACCAGCTCCTGCTCCTCGGCGTGCCCCAGCGCGTTCACGTACATCGCGAAGAGTTCGCCATACAGATCCCGGATCCGACGGTCGCGGGGCTCCTGATCCGCCCAGGCCAGCCAGTCCCGGAGCCACTCGCGGAACGACTCGCTGATCTCCGGCCGCTCGCCCAGGTGCTCGACGCACCCGATCGGCAGGCCGTCGTCCCCAACCTCGTCCGTCGCTCGGATGATCGAGTCACGCAGGCGTGGTTCAGTGGCTGGGTCATCGCAGGGCAGGTCGAGCCACTTTGCGAGCAGGTCGTCCGGTGCCGGCGGGGTGAGCCGGGGTACGCGGTCCACGGTCAGGAACGGGGCCCCGGGTTCCGGCTCGCCTTCGTCCAGCGCGCTGCGGACCGCAGGGTGATGAGGCAGGTCGCCGAACCAGAGTACGGCTCCGTCGCGGCGGTATGCGTCAACCGTGCGGGCCGACTCATCCCGAACCTCCTGGGCGCGCATGAGGAACTGGAAGAGGCGAATCGCACGATCCACCAGGGGGTCGCGCGGGGTCGGATCCGCAGACATGCGCGCTCCAAGGTGGGGTCAGACGCTTCCCGACTATGTCATACCGGATTTTTTCGACTGGTGCCCTTGGACGTCGACCCTGTGGCGGTCCTACCCGGCCGGGATGGTCACAGCTGGTCGGTGCAGACGGCGGCGCACTACTACGCTGCCACGACCCAACATGGAGGGACTGCACGGACTGACCACGCGTACGCGCGGAGCAGCCGCTGCTCCGTGACTGAGTGATGATGAATCCCAGCACGTCCGCGCTGGACACTTCCGCCGGCGCATTACCGATCATGCGAACACCATCAGGTCATAGGCGGTGGCCCTGCATCTGCCTGGGCACCGGTAGGAGACACGCGTATCCCATGGGCGGTGCCGCGTTGCGCGATCTGATCACGTGGTGTCGCCGAGTAGGAGCCGTGTGGCTGGTGCACAAGTCCCTCCTCAGACGCTCTGGGTAGTCAATTACTACAGATTGCTACTCACGGTTCCGCGAGCTTTGCCGATAAACATCCGCGGCGAGTCCCATCAATGACTGGCTGCCAGGAGATCCGTTCCCCGCCAAGGCGCACCACCGAACTGCCCAGGTGCACCACCGAGCTGAGTCGCTTGTCCATGCCAGGTATGGCCAATCACCTGCGGCCGGCTGATCCCCGTGTTTTACTCAGGTCACAGGCGTAGAGCACGGCGGGGGGCTGAAGTGTCGGCATCTCTGGGTGGATGGAAAACCGACGCAATTAGCGCCGCAGAGCAGTGGCTCAGCCTGACACCCGGCTCCTCTGGACAGCATCGATGGAAGTCCATCGGTCGAGCGAAGGCCAGTGCGGAGCCGGGCTGGCTGATGCTCGACCGACGCGGCGATCCGATCAACCCGGACACACTGAACGAGCTGTGTTTCGCCGCCAATGGTGGTCCAGACGTCGTAACCGCGTATCCGATCGAGACATTTCGTCAGGTTGACGACGTGTTCTTGGTCAAGGAGCCCCCAGCGTTGCCAGCCGGAAGTCGGACAGTGTGGGTCAAGAGCACGTCGCTCCGGATGCTGGTCGAGAAGCTGCTCACCGGACTCTGTGAGTCAGGCACGACCCGCATCGCCGATGCATTGGCTGCGGGCCGCTTGGCTACCGCTGCCAAACATGGCATCCCGGAATCGCCAGGACTGATCGGCGCTCAGATGGAGGCTTACCGCGCGTGTCTCAGCCCCGGCGTGCGGCTGGTGTGGGGACCACCCGGCTCCGGTAAGACCAGGGTGCTAGCCCGGGCGATCGAGGACCTGGTGAGCGCAGGGAAGCGGGTTCTGTTGGTGTCCACCGCGAACGTTGCCGTGGACAACGCGCTGCACGCAGTGGTGAAGGCGATGCGCCCGACTCGGGGAACCGTAGTTCGGGTCGGGCCGCCGCATCTCGCTGAAATTGCCGACGATCCGGACGTTCAGCTCCAGCAACTGGCTGCGGCCGCGTCCAGTCAAGTTGACAAGGAGCGACTGGCTATCGAACAGCAACTCGCCGACCTTGACGGCATTGCGGCGCAGGTCATCGCGTTGTCGGAACGCGTCGGCGAATTCAGTTCTTCCACGTACCAAGTTGCGTCTCAGCGTGTCGATAATGGGCGGCGATTCGAGGAACTCACCACCCATGTCCGTGACGCCGAGCAGGTTTGGGAGGCAGCCAACCGAGAGGCATCAGCGCGGCGGGTGGCCGCGCAGCGTGCCAGGAACGAGGCGGAACGCGTCACCGACGCTAGGGATGCGTTCCGCAAGATCGATGATCTGACTGATCAGCTTCGTAGCCTTGAACTCGACAACGAGAGCAAACGAGCGGAGCTGACCTCGGCCGAACTCCGTTTGAGAAACGCTTCCGGCTGGCGGGCGACAAGAAAGTCGAAGCGAGCCCACGACAAAACGGCCCAGGACCTAGCAAGTTTCGAGCAACTGGCGGGTGAGCAGCGGCCTCGGCTGGCCGCGCTGATCACGGCATATAAGGAGAACGTCGGGCCGGTCACCCGTGACCACATCGAACGGCTCGACGCCGACCTCAGCCAGGCCGACTGGGCAGCCGATCAGGCGAATCAAGCCGAGGCTTCAGCGGCAGCTCAACTGCGGGACCTGCGCGCCCGGTGCCAGGCCGTACGGGTCGCCGGCCTGCCCACGTCGGATGATCGAAAATTCGTTCGCAAATGTATGGCCGACGACCTGCCCGCCGCGTTCGAGCAGCTGCAACGTGTCAAAGGCCAGCAGCGCCAGACTGCATCCCGTCGCGGCACGCTGGAGGAGCGGCATCGGTATCTGCTCGACAAGTCGCGCGAGCTCCGTCAGGACGCCGAGAAGGCGCTGATCGATGAGGCCCGCATGGTGGCCACCACGCTCGCCCGCTCGCGGCTGCATCGTGCCCTTGCCACCGCAAGTTTCGATGTCGTGTTGGTCGACGAGGCCGGTGCGGCGACCCTCATTGAGGTCCTGCTCGCGTTATGCCGAGCCACGACCACCGCCGTATTGTTCGGGGACTTCCTGCAACTCCCACCGGTGCAAGACAGCAGGCTCACGAAGAGTACCCACCAAGCGCTGCGGCGGTGGGTCCTGCCCAATCCATTCACCCATGTGAACATTCGCACGCCGGCCGAGGCCATTGAACATCCAGGCTGTGTGTCGCTGTTGCATCAGTTCAGATTCGGTCCGCGTCTGCGCAGGCTGGCCAACGACGTGATCTACGACGTTTTATGTGATGCGAGCGAGCTACCCGGCGTCACCATCCGCGCGGACACCGACATTGTGTTCGTCGACACCTCGGGGCTCGGTGAGCTCGCGCAAATTAATTACCCTGGTGGGAAAAGAGGATGGTGGCCAGCTGGTCTCGTGCTGTCGAGGGCGCTGGCCGAACACCATCTACCCGAGGACGGCGAGGTTGGCATTGTTACCCCGTACGGGCATCAACGGGACGCGATTTTAGCTGGCCTACGAGACCGCGGGCTGGTCATTGGCGTCCCGGTTGGCACGGTGCACGCGTTCCAGGGGCGCGAGTTCCCCACCGTGGTGTTCGACCTGGTTGAGGACGGGAACGGCTGGATCGCCAAGGCCCGGCGTGACCGCGGCAAGTACGAGGATGACGGGGTTCGCCTGTTCGGTGTCGGGATCACCAGGGCTCAGCACCGTCTTTACTTGATCGGTGACCGGGGCGCGGTGGGGCAAGCGGCGCGCGGTCCGCTTTCTGCGGTGCGGGAGGCAGGCCGTCGAGAGCAGATACAGGTGTGGAGTGGCGCTGCGTTGCTGGGCATGGCGGAATCACCGCAGTTCGTAGACAGCGCGTTCACTCAAGTCAGCGAAATGTTGCGGAACCTGGTGACGGTTACCGATATCAGCGACGAGAAGACTTTCTACGTCGAGCTGGAGCGAGCACTAAGCTCGGCGAACCGTCGAGTGTGGATGTGGTCACCCTGGATCTCCACCCGCGCCGAGCAGGTCATCCCCTTAATCGCAGCCGCTGTTTCCAGAGGTGTCGCCGTATGCGTGTTCCTGCGTCCCGATGACGATCGCAACATGACCAGGGACTGGGCACAGCGCCAACTGCCCGCCTTGTACACCTCCGGTGCAAAGGTCATCCGGTCTGATCACGAACATCGAAAGATTGTCGTCATTGACGAACAGACTGTGCTGTTCGGCAGTCTAAACACTCTGTCCAACAGTAAGGGAAGCAGCACGAGGGAAAGCATGCTAACCCTGAAGGGCAGCGAATTCGCGCATCGGTTACTGGAGGAACTGCGTGTGCGCGAGCTGGGCACTCCGCATCCTTGCGTACATTGTGCAAACATTTGCCAGATCAAACGTGAGGGTGGAAAACGGACTACTTGGTCATGGTATTGCGGGTCATGCCAACGTAGCGAGGCCGTGCCCGAATCAACGCAGCACAGATGATCCAAATGGCGTGGGTCCGCGTAGACGGTCATGTGTGCCCCCTCTGTGGGAACTGTTCAAATGCATCGTGGCGCAGCGCCCCGACACAGGTCCGCCGGCAAACTAGGTCCTATCCAGCGCCTCCAATCCCCGTCGTCGCACGCCACACACCCCAAACCGTCACTCGCTCTGTAACTGGAAGCCGGCGATCACGTATTTGTCGATGATCAACTGCGGCGTTGAGTCCGGTAGGGCCAAGACCAGGACTCGCCGGGCACGGGTCACCGCGACGTAGAAGATCCGAATCTCTTCAGTGGGCGTCATGGCTTCGTCGAGCATCCGTGCCCAGTCACTTGCCTGCGGGGTCTTCCAGTCAGCATCTGGCTCTTCAGCCACCAGCATTACGGCATCGACGGATTCGCCTTTCACGGCATGAACACTCTCGACGCGATGCTGGGCGTCATCCGTCTCGGCGTAGATCGTGGCGTCGATCTCATCGAAGCCGGTAGGCGCAGCCAACTGGATGGTCGCTGAGG
>JBAPVZ010000123.1:0-3111 GCA_049283435.1 Candidatus Dormiibacterota bacterium | reverse complement strand
GCTCGTAGGCGGTCGACCGGCGGCGGACCTCCCGCGCC
This sequence comes from Candidatus Dormiibacterota bacterium, assembly GCA_049283435.1. Classification (GTDB taxonomy): domain Bacteria; phylum Chloroflexota; class Dormibacteria; order Dormibacterales; family Dormibacteraceae; genus CAVTSA01. Next base: position 3,073 of record JBAPVZ010000123.1, on the reverse strand, counting down.
GGGCGCTCTGCGCGTTCCTCCGGCTCCTCCGCGCGATGCCAGAGAAACCATCCGGCGCCGAGGCCAATCAGCAGACCGACGATCAGGCCCACGACGACGAGTGCGACCTGCATGGCTACCAGGATAGGGAGGAGACGCCCAACTCGCATCCTCGCGAGGCTGGGAGATGGTGCCGGGCGTTCACCGCGGGTCCCTCACGCGTCTCTCCCCATGGGGGCCGAATGCCGGCAAGGTGACGCATCGCCGTGCCGAGAAGGGACCGAATGCCGGCATTCGGCATGCGTCTGGAGCACCGCTCACCGAAACGCCGGCATGAGGTCGGCCGCGAAGCGTCGCATCTGCTCCTCCGGCCGATCGCCCATGTCGTAGTTGTTGAACTGCGTCACGCCGGCCGCCTGCAGCTCGCGCAGCTTCGCCCGGCACTGCTCCGGCGTCCCCAGCAGGCAGAAGCGATCGATGACCTCGTCCGTCACGAAACCGGCGTGCTCGGCGCCGACCCGGCCGTGATCCGCGTAGTCGTAGTGGTGACGGGTCTCGACGTACTGCGTCAGCTCGGCCGGCAATTCCTCCGGCGGGTAGCGCTTCAACAGGTCGACGACGTGGTTGGAGACGAGGGCCGGGAACCACCGGACCTGGTCACGGGCGTGGGCCAGATCGGAGGTGACGTACGCCGGTGCCGCCGCCTGCACCTGGATCTCGTCCGGGCGCCGCCCCGCCGCCTCCGCACCCTCGCGCACGAAGCCGAGGAACCAGCGGATCAGGTCGGGATCGGCAAGCTGCAGAATCACGCCGTCCGCCACCCGGCCCGCCATGCGCAGCACCCTCGGGCCATAGCCGGCGACCCAGATCGGCACCGTGCTGCCGGTCGACCAGTCGAGGCGGATGCGCGCGCCGTTGTACTCCGCCTCCCGGCCGGCGACGAGCTCGCGCAGCAGCCGGCACACCGCCTCCAGCCGATCGACCGTCACCGGGTGGCGCCCGATCACGCGCTGGGCGCTGTCGCCGCGCCCGATGCCGATGTCCATCCGGCCCTGCGAGATCTCGTTCAGCGTCGCGATCGCGCTCGCGGTCACCGTCACGTCGCGGGTCGCCGGATTGGTGACGCAGGGGCCGAGCCGCACCCGGCTCGTGTGCTCGGCGATCAGCGCGAAGATCGGATACATCTCCTGCCACAGGATGTGGGAGTCCCAGAGCCAGACCTGGTCGTGACCCGTCTCCTCGGCGACGCGCGCGAGCCGGACGGTGCGCGCGACCGGCGGATCCGGCTGGAACGTGACGCCGAACTGGAGACCGCTCACCGGCTCACCGCGCCCCTTCCAACGCCTCTTCCGGGGACCTCTGCTGGGCGCCCGGGTCGGGGATCGAGCGCCCGAACACCTTCGAGAGGCCGTAGTAGACGACGAGCGCGGCGACGAAGCCGACGACCCAGTTGTAGTCGTAGAGCGGCTTCAGGAACGGAATCAGCCCGGACGAGGGGAACGGGCCGCTGCCGGGTGCCGAGTAGGCGCCACCGGCCGCGAGCACGGCTCCGACGACGAGAGCGACGACCCCGCGCCAGTTCCAGCCGCCCGCATAGCGATAGCGCCCGTGCGGGAGGTACAGATCCGCGAGCGAGAGCCGAGTCCCCCGCAGCAGCCAGTAGTCGGCGACGAGGACGCCGGCAACCGTGCCGAGGAAGCCTCCGTAGAAGCCGAGCCACGTGTAGATGTAGATCTGCGCGCTCGCGAGCAGGCGCCAGGGCTGGATCAGGACGCCGATCACCATCGTCAGGACGCCGCCGACCCGGAAGCTGATCAGCCGGGGGAACGCGTTCGAGAAGTCGTACGACGGGCTGACCGTGTTCGCGGCCAGATTCGTCGCGAGCGTCGCCACGACGACGGTGAACAGCGCAATCGCGATCGCGACCGGCTGCGTGAAGTGGCTCGAGAGCTGGATCGGATCCCAGATCGTCGCGTGGAACAGCACGATGCCGCCCGACGTGATGAGGACGGCGAGGAGGGAGAAGAACGTCATCGTCGTCGGCAGGCCGAGGATCTGGCCCAGGATCTGCGCGCGCTGGCTGCCGCCGAACCGCGTGAAGTCCGGCATGTTCAGCGACATCGTCGACCAGAACGCGATCATGCCCATCAGCGAGGGGAAGAAGACGCTCCAGAACGCGGGTCCCCAGCCGAGCTTCGAGGGCTCGCTGAGCAGGGGTCCGAACCCGTTCGCCTTGATCGCGATGTAGACGAGCAGGATGACCGCAACCGCGAGCACGAAGGGCGCGGCCCAATTCTCGAAGCGGCGGATCATCTCCATCCCGCGGACGATGAGCACGGCGCCGATCGCCCAGAAGACGAAGAACGAGAGCCACTGCGTCCAGGGGTAGCCGCCGATGTGCGCGGCGCCGGTCCAACTCTTCCCGGCGATCACGCCGACGAGCGTGAAGATGCCCTCGCCGCCGATCCAGGTCTGGATGCCGAACCATCCGCAGGCGACGATCGCGCGCAGCAGCGCGGCCAGGTTCGCGCCCATCGTCCCGAACGACGCGCGCGCGAAGACCGGGAAGGGAATCCCGTACTTGGTGCCAGCGTGGCTGTTCAGGAGCATCGGCAGGAGCACGATGCAGTTCGCGATCGCGATCGTGATCAGCGCCTGCAGCCAGCTCATGCCGAGCGCGATCAGGCCGGACGCCAGCAGGTAACTCGGGATGTTGTGCGACATCCCGATCCAGAGCGCGGCGTAGTTGTACGTCGTCCAGTGGCGCCGCTCCATCGGGATCGGCGCCAGGTCCTGGTTGTAGAGCGGGCTGCGCTCGATCGGCTGCAGGCGCTGCAGCGACACCCTGCCGTCGGGTGCGGTGACCTGCACGGGAACCTCGGTCGACACCCCCATCACTTCTCCCCTTGTCCTCGGTGACCGGGCCGGCGGCGCGGCTGGTCAGGGCGAGCTGCCCGGCGCCGTGCTTTCCGTGAGGCTAGCGGCCGGCGACGGCGCTGGCAAGTCGCCGCCTCATGGCCGTCGGCCGGATCACCGAACCGGCTCGTACAGCCACGCCGGCATCGACGGCACGGCCGCCGCCTGCAGCCGGACG
>JBAPVZ010000122.1:0-2368 GCA_049283435.1 Candidatus Dormiibacterota bacterium | reverse complement strand
CTCCCCGACGCCGTCGATCCCGGTCTCCCCCGCGCCCGGGTCGAGCTCGACCGCGAGCATCGACGCCGAACGGATTGCGGCCAGGGCGATGCCCTCGATCGCCACCGTCGTCGCCAATCTCGGTGGCGGCAGCTACGACCAGGGGAGCGCGTTCGCGATCCAGTCGGAGGGCGGAGCGACCTGGCTTCTGACGAACAACCATGTGGTCCGCGGCGCGAGCCAGATCAGCGTCATCTTCGAGAACGGTGCGCACTACGTCGCGCAGCTGCGGGGGACGGACGCGGACGAGGACGTGGCCGTGCTCGGGGTGCCGACCCAGGTGCCGGTACTGACGCTCGGTGACTCGTCCAGGGTCGTCGTCGGCCAGCCGGTCGTCGCGATCGGCAGTCCGGAAGGACTGCAGGGGACGGTGACGACTGGGATCATCTCGGCGCCGCACCGGACGCTGACGGTGACCGACGAGAACGGCAAGAACCCGGAGACGCTCGCCGACGCGATGCAGACCGACGCGGCGATCAACCCTGGCAACTCGGGTGGTCCGCTGTTCGACGCGCGGGGTGACGTGATCGGCATGAACACCGCCGGCGCGACCGGCGCCAACGACCTCTCCTTCGCGATTCCCAGCCTCGTCGCGCGACGCATCGCGACCAACCTGATCGCCGGCAAGGCGCCCGGCAACACGTACGCCGGGCTCTGCTATCTCTCGTCAGAGGACGCGGTGGCGGCGGGGAAGTCGTTCAGCGGGTACGGAGCGCTCGTCACCGGGACGGTCGCGGCGGGACCGGCGGCGAACGCCGGGATCCAGACCGGTGACGTCATCGAGAAGCTGGCCGGCACCCCGCTCAACGATGGTGAGACGGTCGGCGGCGTGCTCCAGCTCCACAATCCGGGCGATACGATCTCGGTGGCCCTGACGCGCAGCGGCGAGAGCCGCACGGTCAATCTCACGCTCGGCGACCAGCCGGCGAGCCACGTGAGCTGCTAGCGCACTAGCCAGCACTCTGAGAGTATTTGCTCGCAGGATGTGCGATACTGCGAGAACCCGTGGAGTACCGGATCGAGCAGCTGGCCCAGGCCGCCGGCGTCGCCGTCGACACCATCCGCTTCTACCAGGGAAAGGCCCTGCTGGAGCCCCCGCGCCGGGAGGGCCGGATCACCTGGTACGAGGAGCGCCACCTGGAGCGCCTGCGCCGGATCCGCGATCTCCAGCAGCGAGGGTTCACGTTGACCGTGATCCGCCGCTTCCTGGAGGGTGAGCTCGCGAGCTCTGACGAGGCGCTCGTCGAGGCCGTGACGAGCGGCGGGGGACCGAAGACGCTGTCGTTGGAAGAGCTCGCGGCCGCCTCCGGCATCGCCGCGCCGCTGCTGCAGAATCTGGCCGGCGCCGGCCTGCTCGTGTCGAACGAGACGGGTCCCGACGGCGAACCTCGCTATCCCGCGGAGGACGTGCGCGCGATCGCCGCCGGGCTCCGCATCGTGGAGGCGGGCATTCCGCTGCCCGCGCTGCTCGAGCTCGGCTCCGCCCACGCGCGGGCGGTCGAGATGACGGCCCGCGGCGCGGTCGACCTCTTCGACGATTTCGTGCGCCGCCCCCTCCTCGCTGCCGGCGGTGCCGGCGACGGGCACGCGGCCGAGCAGGAGCTGCTGCGCGTGTTCAGCGAGCTGCTGGAGGCGAGCGGCCTCCTCGTGCGCCACCACTTCGAGCGCGCGCTGCTGCGTGCCGCCCGGGAGCGCATCGAGCAGACGGCCGTCTCGTGATCGAGACCGGCGCGCTCGAACGCTGCCCCGACCTGGTCGAGCTGGCCGCCTCCGCGCGCGACGCCGGCCACCCGGTGTCGCTGTTCACCCGTACGGCGCCTGGCGCGACCTCGCTCGTCGGCATCGGCACGCGCTACGAGATCGTCGCGACGCCCGACGGCGCCGCGCTCGAGGACCCGGCCGGCCACCGCCTCGACGAGGAGCGCGGTGCGGATCCCGTGCTCGCGGCCGACCGGCTCTGGTCGCGTCTGGCGCCCCGGCTCGGGGTGCGCGGCCGCCTCCCGGGAACCGGCCCGGTCGCGATCGGCGGCTTCGCCTATCAACCGAACCGGCCCGCGATCGAGCCCTGGCTCGGATTCGGGGGTCTCGTGCTGCGCGTGCCGATGCTCGCCGTCTCCCGCGTCGACGGCCACACGCAGGCCTGGGGGGACGACGAGCTGCTGCGTGCCACGCCGCTCCAGCGGGCGGCGGCCGCGCGCCGCCTGGCGGTTACCTCATCCCGCCCCGCAGACGAGTGGATGGACGCGGTCGCGGAGGCGAGCGCGCGGCTGCGGGCGGGCGAGGCGGCGAAGGTCGTGCTCGCCCGCGAGGTCGTCGCGCGCGGCGAGGG
>JBAPVZ010000121.1:0-1571 GCA_049283435.1 Candidatus Dormiibacterota bacterium | reverse complement strand
GAGCGCGATGGCACGATTTGTTCACTACCGCGCGCACGGGCTCTCCGCCGAGCTGCAGACCACGGTCAGTGAGCAGTTCGCGGCGCTGCGGGCCGCACGACCCTGGCGCGGTCAGCCTCCCTGGATCGCGACCGAGCGGTCGTCGTCCCTCTTCGAGATGGAGTACCTCCGGCACGTGCGCGAGGAGGAGGGGGATTCGGTCGGTGCCGCCGGCTTCTTCAAGCTGGAGGGTGACGAGACGGACGCGCTCGTCCTCGTCCTCTTCCTGCGCGACCTGAGTGCCGAGCACGGCGTGCGCGTCGCGGTCCGAGACGCCGACCATCCGCTGAGCAAGCTCCGCTATCTCGAGTTTCGAGGCGGCGCGATGCCCTCCGGCAACTCACTGGAGCAGCTGCTGAGCCGCCGGCCGATGACGAAGAAGGTCGACGGGCGCCCGATCGCCTTCTACGCCCCGTCGCATCCGCTCAACGCCCGCCGAGCCGGTGAGCCGTACCGCTGGGGCTATCGCGTCGGTGCCATCCGCGCGTTCGCCCCGACGCTGCTGGAGGCTGAGCGAGAGGCGATGAAGCTCCATCGCGCACTCTCGCATCTCGGTGCCTGACCCGGCTGCTCGCGAGGGCAGCATCCTCGGTCAGGACGGCACCTGGCTCCACTGGCGGGCGTGGCCGGCCAGCGACCCTCACGGCGCGGTCGCGATCGTCCATGGGCTCGGCGAGCACGGTGGACGCTACGGGACGGTCGGTCGCTGGCTCCAGGCGCGTGGGTGGTCCTGCTGGGCGATCGACCTGCGCGGCATGGGGCGCAGCGGTGGCGCTCGTGGCCGCCTCGACCGCTGGGAGGAGTGGCTCGACGACGTGCGTCGCTTCGTCGGCCTGATCGAGGACCAGTCGCCGGCCGGCATCGAGATCGTCCCGCTCGGCCACTCGGTCGGCGGTGTCGTCGTCAGCAGCGCGGTCATCCGCGGCGTGCTGCACCCGCGGCGCTTCGTGCTGTCCAACCCGGCCTTCCGCGTCCGCCTGCCGGTTCCGGTCTGGAAGCGTGCGTTGAGTGGCGTGCTGCTTTGCATCGCGCCCCGGCTCACCGTTGCCAACGGTATCGACCCGTCGCTGCTGGCCCGCGATCCGGCTGTCGGCGCCGCCTACGTCGCCGATCGAGCGACCCACGATCGAGTGTCGGCGGGTCTCTACCGCGCCTGGATGGATGCAGCGCGCGAGGTGCTGACGCGGGCCGGCGAGCTGCGGACTCCGTTCCTCCTGCTGCTTTCCCAGGAGGATCCGATCGTCGACCCTGCGGCCAGCGACGCGTTCGACCACGCAGCGCACGCGGGCCAGACGGTTCGGCGGTATGCGGGACGCCTGCACGAGCCGCTCAACGACTTCGATGCCGAGGAGGTGTTGACGGACATCCTGACGTGGTTGGAGAGGGAGCGTCGGGTCGCCGTGGAGGCGCCCGCGGACTGAGCGCGGCGGAGGAGCACGCACGGGACGAATTGCACAAATGTCCCAGACCAGGGGTGTGCAGAACAAGTCCTGCTGACGCTGGGAGCCGTACGCTTCGCCGGAGGGATGGAC
>JBAPVZ010000120.1:0-2727 GCA_049283435.1 Candidatus Dormiibacterota bacterium | reverse complement strand
GTCACGACCTTGGAGAGCACGAAATAGACGATCGCGGCAGCGACCAGCGAGTTGATCGACGCGATGCCCCATTGCACGAAATAGCCGATCAACGCCCCGACGATCCAGCTGATCCAGCCGACCGGGTTCCACGCCCGCACGCGGAAGGGCAAGCGGCCGGCGACCCTCGACTCCTCCAGCTCGCGGCGATGGCTGCGGAGGAGGTAGTAGTCGACGACCATGATGCTGGCCACTGGGGGGAAGGCGACGCCGAGCACGGTCAGGAAGCCGACGAAGTGCTGAAGGATGCCGAGCGCGGAGAGCGCCGTCCCGACGAACCCGACCACCAGCGTCAGCAACGTGCGGTGGATCTTGGCCCCGAACGCGGTGTCGAGGAAGTTGGCCAGGCCCAGCGTTCCCGAATAGAGATTCCAGTCGTTGATCTTCAGCGTCGCGGCGACCAGGATCAGCACTCCGATCGCGCCCGAGGTGGTGGTCACGATGCCGATCACGTTCGCGGTCTTCGCGAAATGCGCGAGCAGCACGCCGATGAGGCCGATCGTGTACTCGCCGAGCGTGATCCCGATCACGGTGTTGAGCACGACGTCCTTGGCGCTGCGATTGAACCGCGACATGTCGGGGTTGATGACCGCCCCCACGATGAAGCCGCCGGCAACCAGGGTCGCGCCGGCACCCAGGCCGAGCGCCGGGCCGGGGTGATGCGAGCCGACGAGATTGCCGAGGGAGGTCTTGGTGAGCGCGGACCCGATCGAGTAGAGGCAGAGGAGCAGGAATGCGGGCACCGTGACGTAGGCGGTCCAGGTCATGGAGAGGAAGCCCCAGAGCACGACGCCGGTCACCGCCGCTCCGGTCAGGACCTCCCAGGCCCAGATCGGCAGCGCGTGCGGGAGCAGGGATGCCAGCCCATCGGCGAAGACCGCGTTCTGGACGCCGAACCAGCCCATCAGGCTGATCGTGATCACGAGCCCGAGGACGCTCGAACCGTAACGCCCGAACCCGGTCCAGCGGGTCAGCATCGACGTGCTGAGTCCCTCGCGCTGGCCGGCGATGCCGGTGAAGATGGCGACGACCTCCAAGATCACGGCGCCGAGCGTCAACGCCAGGAACGCCTGCCAGAAGTCCATGCCGAAGCCCAGGGTGGCGCCGAGCAGGAACTGCGACAGTGCTGACATCTGCCCGTAGCGCTGCAGGCAGACGATCACCCAGTTCCTGCGCTCGGACTCCGGCATGCGCCCCAGCGCGTGATCGTCGCGGCCGAGGTGGAGATCCCCGGCGACCGCCTCACTCGAGTCTGTGACCTTCGACGAATCCTTCACACCGGCCACGATGCATCCTCCCTCTCAGAGCCGATACTGCCGTCAGGGGCGGGTCTGCGGACGTGCTGGGGCCGGCGGTTACTCACCAACTCTCCCGTCCTCGGAGCCCGACCCATCTCCTGTCTCCCTCTCCGGTACCTCGCGCGTACGCGATGCCGGGGATTGTCGCACCTGGGGACGGATTGGTGGGGATCGAGTGCGGCGGCCGGTGCCTCAGTCGCACCGTGGTGGGCGATCGAGAGTGCCGCGAGGCCGCATTCCGGGCGGCCCAGCTGCTGCCGCGACCGCTCTGGTCGACGAGTGCTGCGGAACCCCCGCCGGCCCGGCCGGCGGCGCGGCTTCGCTCACCTCCGAGACGATGGTCCGCCGCCGGCGGCAGCTCCCGGGCCCGACTCCACGACGAGCCCGGTCGGGGTGCGGCGGACTTGCCCGATCGCATAGAACCGCAGTCCTCCACCGACCTCGACCCCGATGTGGCGCACGAGCCCATGTCGCGTGCCGATCGCGGCCACCCGTCCCAGACCGCCACCCGACACGTCGTGCACGGGCAGGTTCCACACGCTGGTACCGGCGGTGTCGCCTCGTTGCGTGGCCATGCAGTCATGCTCGCCCGCCGGCCCTCAACAAGGCGTCAACGAACGCTGGACGTCGTCGGGCGTCCGGCGCCGGGAGCCGTCCAATCGAACCAGGAGTCCGGCGTGCGAGTGGACGGCGACAGCCACGCTGCAGCGGGCCAAGCTCCGTCCATGGGCGCCGCGAAGGGTCCCCGGAGGGGCACTGGCCGTGAGGCGGGTGGGTGAGGAGCCGGCTGCCGCGACCCGCCGAGGCGCCGAGGGCGGCGCCGGCAAGTCCGTTGATCGGTCGTTGACGGGCCCGGCCGTAGCGTCCCAAGCATGCCACTCGACGTCTGGATGCTCGGTCTGCTCGCGGTGCTGACCGCTCTGAGCTTCCTCTACATCGCCGCGCTGGGGAGGTTGCCGTGACCGCCGCCTACCTGGCGGGAGGTTGCGTCGCGCTGCTCGTGACGATCTACCTCTTCGCCGCCCTGCTGTTCCCGGAGCGCTTCTAGCGATGGTCGTCGACATCGTCGCGGTCGCCGTCACCATGCTCGCCGTCTGCGTCGCGGCCTGGTTCCTCGGCGGCTACCTGGCGCGCGTCTTCAGCGGCGAGCGGGTCTTCCTCTCGCCGGTCGTTCGGCCGGTCGAGCGCTGCTTCTACTGGCTGTCCGGCATCCGGGAGGACCAGGAGCAGAGCTGGAAGCGATATCTGGTGGCGATGCTGCTCGTCCAGCTGGCGAGCCTCCTCTTCACCTACCTGATCCTTCGCCTGCAGGGCTACCTGCCGCTGAACCCCGAGCACTTCCCCGGCGTCCCCGCCGACCTGGCGATGAACACGGCGATCAGCTTCACGA
>JBAPVZ010000119.1:0-11105 GCA_049283435.1 Candidatus Dormiibacterota bacterium | reverse complement strand
TGACGGCCTTCAGCACCGGGTACCCGATGGCCGCGCGCCCGGGTGCCAAGGCCGCCCGCCAGCCGATCGCCGACAGAAGGGTGAGGGCGCCGTACACGATGAAATTGGCGATCTGAACCCAAGCTGCGGGTCCGATCGCCAGCGCGCTGATCGGCTCCGCAAACGCGTTGTAGCCGGGGCGTAGCGCGCCGTCGACCACGTAGGTCGCCGGGAATAGCAAGGCCCCGACCAGACCCGCCCCCAGCAGCGTCCGGTGGATCGTTGAGTTGGCCACGACCCAGGTTCTGGACGTCGGGGCTGGACCTCGCGAGGTCTCGTGGTCCGGTTGCCTGGGGGATTCGGATCGGGGGCTGGTCATGCGCCGCCCTCCAGATCGTTCGCCGCACCGCGGGTGGTCGGTTGCCGAGTGGCAGCCGGCAGGTAGGCGGCAGGCAGCTCGAGCGTCGCGCCGATGTTGAGCAGAAGGCCGCGTGCCACGAAGGTGGCCACCCGATCCCGACTGGCGCCCGTCAGCGCGACGACGGTGTCGATGCTGTCCATCACGCCCTGGCGGACGTTGTCGCGTATGTCGGGGTCGGCGGCGGCGGCGAAGCCCTGGAGCTGGCATCGCATCAGGTCCTGATTGGGCAGGAGTGCCCGCCAGCTTGCGGCCAGATGTGCCAGGGCGCCCTCGACACCGTCATCGGCTGCCGGCGAGCGGTGCTCGCCGGCTTCTCGAAAGGCGATGCGGATCTGCTCGCGGACCCGATCCTGACAGGCCAGAAACAGGGATTTCTTGTCCGTGAACAACGCGTAGAGGTACGGCTGAGAGATGCCGGCCCGCTCGGCGATCGCGGTCGTGCGGGCGGCGTGGAGACCGTGCACCGCGAACTCGTGCACGGCGGCGTCGAGCACTTGCTCACGACGCTCGTCGGAGGTGGCGCGTCGATCCGGGCGCGTGGCGGTGCTCACACCGTAATTATAGATAGACCTATCAAGAATGGGGCTGGTGTCGAGCACCTGCACTCCAGACCATTCCGCGGCGAGCCGGTCGGATCGGCATTGCCGCGGTTCGACGCATCGCTTCCCGGGAGGCTCAGAGGAGACGGTCCTGCGGCGTGATTCGGCGCGTTGGCAGTGCGGCGGCGATTGGAAGGGCCGTCTGCTGGTAGGGTGGTGGGGCTTCCCCATACGGGGGAGTCCGTCGCCCAGGGTCCCGTCTCTCGAACAGCCCGGACGTTTCGGGTTGAGAAATATCGTTCGAGAAGGGAAACAACATGCCAGCAGGCACTATCAGCAAGGTCGCTTCGGATCGCGGTTTCGGCTTCATCGCCGCCGAAGACGGGAAGGAGTACTTCTTCCACCGCAGCGGCGTCGACGGGTTGCTCGACTTTGATCGCCTCACGGGCGGCGAGGCGGTGACCTTCGAAATCGAGGCGAGCCCGAAGGGCCCGCGCGCGGGTCGCGTCCGGTCCGCCTAGTCGATTCCGGCACGGAGCGAGGCGCGGTTTCGGCCGCCCCCGCCCGTCACCTCTACCCCGGCTGGGCCTGCCTGGCGGCCCGGTCGGGGTTCCATCGATGCCACTGGGGCTGACGCCTACCAGGTCCGGACGGACCACTGATCATCGAAGTGTGCCGTCTCGGTACGGTGACGGCAGCCGATGCCAGAGACGCTGCGGGGACCGACCCTCACCGAGCTGCTGCGCGAGGCGCTGTCCTCGACCGAGCACGGCTACGACCTGCTCGCGCCGAAGTTCGATGCGACGCCGTTCCGCACGCCTGACTGGCTGCTCGACGAGGTGCGCCGCTCGCTGACGCCGGCCGCGCCGTTTCAGCGCGGGCTCGACCTCTGCTGCGGAACCGGCGTCGGCCTCCGAGTTCTGGGCCCCCTCTGCACGAGCGCAATCGTCGGGATCGACCGCAGCCGCGGCATGCTCGCCGAGGCGCGGCGCCGAGGGCTGAGCACGATGCCGGGCCACACCCTCCAGTGGGTGCGCGGCGATGCGCTCGAGCTGCCGTTCCGCGACGCCTTCGATCTCATCGTCACGTTCGGCGCCTTAGGCCACATCCCCCGTCGCCACGAGCGCCACTTGCTGGACGTCGTCTGGCACGCGTTGCGACGCAACGGCACCTTCGCCTGCGTGACGTCCGGCATGCCCCCGCTGATCTCGTTCCGCCACCTCGCCGCCCGCGGCTTCAACGCGGCGATGCACGTGCGGAACGCGCTCCACCGGCCGCCGTTCGTCATGTACTACCTCACCTTCCTGCTGCCGGAGGTCGCGGAAGAGCTGCGCCGGCAGGGGTACCGCGTCGAGGTCCGCGCGCTCGAGGGGGTGGCGGCCCGCCACGGGTTGCGACTCGTCGTCGCGCGCCGACCCTGAGGGCGGATCGGCACCCCGCTGCGTCGCCGATGCCGGTCGTCGAGCCCAGATCCCGACCGGCCCACCAGGTCGGCGGTTGCACCGAGCCCGGTGCGGAGCGGCCTCTTGATCGCACTGGCGAGGCCGAGCCGTTCCCCATGCCCGGGCTACGCCCGAAAGCCACCGCCCGTCGAGGAGGCCAGCTTGCGAACAGCGGCGTCGATGCTGGACGTGACGTAGAGGTCCATCCAGAACGTCAGTCCTTCTGAGTCCGAGCGGCCGATCGCAGCGTCCGCCTGATCGACCCAAAGCGCCCGCCGAAGGGAGTCCAGGTCGACGCAGAGCTCAGAGGTGCCTCGTGAAGCTCGCGCCGCGCCATCCTCATGCCCAGAACTGCCCGGCCGCTGCTGGGCATTTTCCGGCCTCCCGTCTCGTGTCATCAATGCGCGCCCGCTCTCCTATCCGCCCGAGGCTCCGCCCGTGGCCGGACCCGTCTGGTGCCGGCGACGACGAGTAGTGGTCCCGCAGTTGCTCGCATGCTTACCTTACGGGGGCGGGTCGCGCCTTCGGACCGAACGAGATGGGCTGTCCCGCTCGCGGTAGGCGCTTTCCGTGCGGGCGGCCTCTCGCCGGGTGCCATGGACCCGGGCCAGCCGCGGTTGGACCTCAGCCGCGCCAGTCCTTTCGTTCCGCCGTCGGAAATCCGGCCTCGTGAAGTATCTCCTTGATCCGCTGCACCAGCAGCTCCGGCACCTCGTTCTGGGTCTCCAGCAGTTCGATCTCATCGGCGATTGCCTGCAGAGCTTCCGGGGCTTCCATCGCCAGCGATTCTAGGGCCATCCGGCAGCGTCGTTGCCCGGCGACGGCCTGACCCGGGACCCGGTTCGGGTACGAGCCCGCACGGACCGGCGCGGCCACGCATCGCTGCTTTGCCGAACGTCAACGCCGATTCGTGCGACCGCGCGGCTCCCGCCGCCAGTCGCCGGCGACGAGCGCGTTGCCGGCGACGATGACGGCGACCAAGATCGGATAGACCGCGAGTCGTTCGCCCAGGCCCTCGATCACCTGCAGCGAGGGGACCGTGTGGAACTCGATCGCGGCCAGGAGCAGCGTCGCCAGAAGGCCGACGACGCCGGCCCCGACTCCGATGCCGCCGGCCACCGGCAGACCGCGCGCACGGCGCAGCGTGAGGCCCGTCAGCAGTGTTCCGACGTTGCCGAAAACGATCCCCGCCGCAGCGCCGATGGTGTGCCCGAGGTGACTGGTGTTCTCGGGCACCAGGCCGACGACCACGACCCCGGCGCCGGAGAGGATGAGCAGGGCGGCGGCGACGCGCGACAGCGGCAGCACCCGCGGGGACGACCATTCGGCCGCGAGCGCACCCGCCGCCATGCAGAGGCCGAGCGCAACGAAAGACGCGTTCATCAGCGCGTGCCAGGGCGAGCACACGAGCGGAGTGCACGTCGTTGCGCCGAGGTCGCTGATCGGGTCGCGCACGAGACTGTAGGGGAGCGTCCAGCGCGCCTGCACGAGGCCCTGGACGAGGAACGACTGCACGACCGCCATCCAGAGCACGCCGGCCCAGAGCCGGACACCGGGCCGCTCGCGTCGCTGCCGCACCACCTGCATGCTGCCACCGGAGGCGATGCCAACGCGGCCTCCGAGTCCCCCTGGACCAGGGTGACCCTCTAACGTTGGCCGGTGATGAGAGCTCAAGACATCGGCCGGCTGGTCACGGTCGGGGCGCCCGCGCTGGCCCCGGACGGCACCACCGTCGCGTACGCCGTGACCCGCGTCGATCTCGACGGCAACGCCTACCGCTCGGCGATCTGGCTCGCCGCCGTCGATGGCTCGACGCCGCCCCGGCAGCTGACGTCCGGCGAGCACGGGGACGGGCAACCGGCCTGGTCGCCCGACGGCACTCGCCTCGCGTTCACCCGGCAAGGGGTCGGCGGCGACGAGCAGAAGGACGCGGGTCACACGCTCCACGTGCTCTACACCGACGGCCGCGGCGAGGTCGTGACGATCGCGCAGCGCGACGAGGCGATCGAGGCGCCGATCTGGTCGCCCGACGGCACGCTGCTCGCGTTCACCTCGCGCGTCCGGGCGCCGCGGTACGAGCCGAAGGACGAGCGCGCGCAGGAGCCGCGCAAGATCGATCGCCTCTTCTCACGCCTCAACGGCGAGGGTTGGACGATCGACCGCCCGACCCAGGTGTTCTGCGTCCCCGCCGACGGCGGCTCGGCGCCCCGCCAGCTGACGGACGGTCCGGAGGTCGGCGGACCGCTCGCCTGGTCACCCGATGGGCGCCGGCTCGCGTTCGTCTCCGGCCGGCACCCACACGCCGACCTCGATCTGCACGACGATCTCTGGACGATCGCCGTCGACTCGACGAGCGAGCAGCGGCCGGAACCGGTGCGGCTGACCACGACCGACGGCAGCCACTCGTTCCCCGCTTTCAATCCCGACGGTCGCCGGCTCGCGTACTACCTGGAGCCGATCGACACCGGCTACCATCATGGCCAGCTCCGCGTGCTCGAGCTCGACACGGGCACCTCGACCCGGGCCGCCGCCGACCTGGACCGCAATCTGCAGCCGTACGGCGATGCTCGAGCGCCGGTGTGGGACGGCGACGACCTCCTCACCAGCGTCGAGGACCGCGGCACGGTCCAGCTCCTGCGCATCGCGAGCGACGGTGGACGGTCGCGACCGATCGCCGGCCAGCGCTGCGTCACCGGCTGGTCGTTCGCGAACGGCGTGCTCGCCTTCACCGCGACCGATGCGACCCACCCGACCGAGGTCTTCGCGCTGCGGGACGGCGAGGAGCGCCGGCTCACCCATCATCAGGACGCCTTCTGCGGCGCCTGCCCGCCGCTGGAGCCGGAGCGGTTCGCCGTCACGACGAGCGACGGGACCGAGCTCGACGGCTGGCTGCTGCGCCCCCGCGGGTTCGACCCCGCCGAGCGCTACCCGGCGCTGCTGACGATCCACGGCGGCCCGGCGACCCAATACGGCGAGCGCTGGTTCGACGAGGTCCAGCTCTACGCGTCCGCCGGCTTCGTCGTCCTCTGGACGAACCCACGCGGATCGTCCGGGGTCACCGAGGCCTTCGGCCGGGCGATCATCTCGCCGAAATCGCAGGTCGACCCCGGCAGCGGCTGGGGCGGCGTCGACTACGAGGACCTGATGACGTTCCTCGACGCCGCGCTGGAACGCGCGCCCTACGTCGACCGGGCCCGGCTCGGCGTGCTCGGCGGTTCCTACGGCGGCTACATGACGTCCTGGATCGTCGGCCACACCGACCGGTTCGCCGCCGCCTGCTCGGAGCGGGCGGTGAACAACCTGCTCGCCGCCGACTGGTCGTCCGACGCCGCCGGCTACTTCGGCCTGGACTTCGGCATCGATCCCATCGACGAGCCGGAGGAGTACCTGCGGATGTCACCGATCACCTACGTGAAGGCGATCACGACGCCGCTCCTGATTCTCCACTCGGAGAACGACCTGCGCTGCAGCATCGAGGGCGCCGACTGCCTCTGGGTGCCACTGCACCGGCGCGGGCACGATGTCGAGTACTACCGGTTCCCGGCCGAGAACCACGAGCTGTCGCGCAGCGGCGCGCCGAAGCACCGTGTGCAGCGCGCGCAGCTGATCCTCGACTGGTTCCAGCGCAAGCTCGGCGTCGAATCCGACACCTGACCGTGCGTGCTCCACGGTAGTGTGAGCGCATGCCAGCGAAGCCGGAGCGGCGCTCCGCTGCCGGCAGCCATCCCGACCAGGAGGCGGCCCCCGGGGGGCTCGCGTCCTACCGGCGCAAGCGCACCTTCGACCGCACGCCGGAGCCGGAAGGTGGGCGCGCCGCGCGCTCCGGCACGGCGCTGCGCTTCGTCGTGCAGGAGCATCACGCGCGCCGGCTCCACTGGGATTTCCGGCTCGAGCGCGATGGCGTGCTCGTCTCCTGGGCACTGCCGAAGGGCGTGCCGACCGACCCGCGGCGGAATCACCTGGCCGTCCACGTGGAAGACCACCCGCTCGACTACATCGACTTCGCAGGTCAGATCCCCGCCGGCGAGTACGGCGGCGGTCAGGTGTCGATCTGGGACCAGGGCACGTACGAGACCGAGAAGTGGCGCCCCGACGCGTCGAAGGGGGAGGTCATGGTCACGCTGCACGGGGCGCGCGCGCAGGGCCGGTACGTCCTCTTCCAGACCGACGGGAAGAATTGGATGATCCACCGCATGGACCCGCGCGCTCCGGAGTCGGGAGCAGCGCTTCCCGAGCGGGTCGAGCCGATGCTCGCGCGCGCGTCCGACGACGTCCCCCTCGGGCGCCCGGACGAATGGGCGTTCGAGTACAAGTGGGACGGCGTCCGCGCGCTCGCGGCCTGCACCCCCGGTGACGTGCGGCTTCAGAGCCGGACCGGGCAGGACATCACCACGCGCTACCCGGAGGTGCGACGGCTGATGGAAGCGGTCGGGGGCCACTCGCTCCTCCTCGACGGCGAGATCGTCGCGTTCGACCGCGACGGCGTGCCCCGGTTCGAGCGTCTGCAGCAGCGCATGGGGTTGAGTCAGGAACGTGATGTCCGCGCCGCCATGCGTGAGACGCCGGTCGTCTACCTCATCTTCGACCTGCTCCACCTGGACGGGCGCGACACGATGCCGCTGCCCTACCGGGAACGCCGCCGGCTGCTCGAGGAGCAGAACCTGAACGGCTCCACCTGGCATACGCCGGAGCAGCAGGTCGGCGAGGGTCAGCTGCTGCTCGACGCGGCGCGCGAGCGCGGCCTGGAGGGGATCGTCGCGAAGCGCGCCGGCAGTCGTTACGATCCGGGCGGCCGTTCCGGGGACTGGGTCAAGGTCAAGGTCCGCCGGGGGCAGGAGCTGGTGATCGCCGGCTGGCAGGAGGGGCAGGGCAAGCGGCGGGGACTCCCCGGGGCGCTCCTCGTCGGCTACTACGAGGAGTCCGGCCTGCACTACGCAGGTAAGGTCGGCACCGGTTTCACCGACGCCATGCTGGAGCGGCTGCAGGCGCTGCTGAAGCCGCTGGAGCGCCGGGACTCGCCGTACGCTCCCTCACCCCACCTCCCGAAGAAGGACGTGCACTTCGTCGAGCCACGTCTGGTCGGCGAATTCAAGTTTGCCGAATGGACCCAGGACGGCCAGCTGCGCGCGCCCGCGTTCAAGGGCCTGCGTGAGGACAAGGATGCGGCGAGCGTGGTCCGCGAGCTCTCGCCGGGGAAGGGAGGCTGATGAGTCCACAGAGTTCGCCACCGGTCGAGGTCCGCATCGGCGAGCGCACGCTTCGCCTGACCAATCTGGACAAGGTCTTCTGGCCCGACGACGGGTTCACCAAGGGCCAGATGATCGACTACTACACCCGGATCGCGCCCGTCCTCCTGCCCCACCTGGAGGACCGGCCGCTGACGTTGAAGCGCTATCCGAACGGGGTCGAAGGCGAGATGTTCTACGAGAAGAACTGCCCGCGGCACCGCCCGCCCTGGATGGAGACGGCCCGCGTCTGGAGCCGCGGCAACCGGCGCTGGATGGACTTCTGCGTCGTCCAGGACCTGCCGAGCCTGGTCTGGACCGCTCAGCTGGGGACCGTCGAGCTGCACACCTCGCTCTCGCAGCGGAAGCAGCTGGAGGAGCCGCGCAGCCTCGTCTTCGACCTCGACCCGGGGCCGCCGGCGACGATCGTCGAATGCTGCCGGGTGGCCGGCTGGATCCGCGCCTGGTGCGAGGAGCGCAAGCTGGTCAGCCTCTGCAAGACGTCGGGCTCGAAGGGCCTGCAGCTGTACGTGCCCCTGAACAGCAAGGTCGGCTACGACGACACGAAGCGGGTCTCGAAGGCGCTCGCGGCAATGCTGGAGCGCGAGCATGGCGACGCTGTCGTCTCGCGGCAGCTGAAGGACCTCCGAGGCGGCAAGGTGCTGATCGACTGGAGCCAGAACGACCCCAACAAGACGACCGTCAACGTCTACTCGCTGCGGGCGCGTGCCCGCCCGACGGTCTCGACGCCGGTCAGCTGGGACGAGGTCGAGGCGTGCGCGCGGGAGGGCGATCCGCAGCGCCTCGTCTTCGACGCCGCCGCGGTGCTGGAGCGGGTGGCGCAGCAGGGCGACCTCTTCGAGCCTCTCCTGCGCACGCGCCAGCAGCTGCCCCAGGAGGTGTGAGATGGCAGGCTCGCGATCCGCACCGGTGGGCGCTGGACCCGGCGCGCCCCGCGTCGTCGTGCTCGGCGCCGGCTTCGGAGGCCTGACGCTGACCCGCCGCCTCGCCAAGGCGCCGGTCCGCGTCCTGCTCATCGACCGCAACAACTACCACCTGTTCTCACCGCTGCTCTACCAGGTCGCGACCGCCATGCTGAACCCGAGCGAGGTGGCGCAGCCGGTGCGGCGACTGCTCGGGCGGCAGCGGAACGCGGACTTCATGCAGGCCGACATCGAGGGCATCGACCTGGAGCGCAAGGAGGTGCGCACGAGCCGTGGCCGGGTGCGCTACGACACGCTCGTGATCGCGACCGGGAGCACGACGAACTTCTTCGGCAATGCCTCGCTGGCGGACCGCAGCTACCCGATGAAGATGCTGGAGGAGGGGCTCGCGCTGCGGAACCGGATCCTGACGCAGTTCGAGCACGCCGAGTGGGCGGCGGACGAGGCGGAACGGCGCCGGCTGCTCAGCTTCGCCATCATCGGGGGCGGGCCGACCGGGATCGAGTTCGCGGGCGCACTGAGCGAGCTGGTCGCGCTCATGTTGCGCCGCGACTACCACCGGATCGGCGCCGACGAGCCCGCGGTGCGGCTCTTCGAGGGCGGCGACCGGCTGCTCCCGGCCTTCGATCCTCGGCTCTCGGCGGCGGCCCTGCGATCGCTCTCGCGGAAGCATGTGCCGGTCGAGCTCGGCGCGCTCGTCGACACCGTCGAGCCGGACCGCATCCGGCTGCATGACGGGCGGGAGATCCCGGCGGCGACCGTCGTGTGGACGGCGGGCGTTCGCGGCGTCGACGTCGATCCCGCGCTCGGCGCCCAGGCCAGGCACGGCAACCGAATCCCCGTCGACGACCGGCTCCGGCTGCAGGGCCATCCCGAGGTGTTCGCGATCGGCGACGGCGCCGGGCGCGACGAGCTGCCGATGCTCATCCCGGTCGCGATGCAGCAGGCCGAATATCTCGCTGCCGCGATCCCGGCGGGCGGCCCGGCGGCGCCGTTCCGGTACCGCGATCCCGGCATCATGGCGACGATCGGGCGCTACGCCGGCGTCGCGCAGTTCGGCCGGATCCGCGTCTCGGGCGTCGTCGGTTGGGGGATGTGGCTCTTCGTCCACCTGCTGAATGTGATGACGTTCCGGACCCGCGTCCTCGTCCTGATGAATTGGGCCTGGGACTACTTCTTCTACGACCGCCCGATCCGCATCCACGTGCGGGCGGGCGCCGGGCCCGAGGCCACGCTGACGGACCCGCGGCGGACGGGGCCGGTTGGCGCCGCCGAAAAGACGGTACGGTAACGCAGCATGCTTCCGACCGGCGTCGAAGCGGGCGCGTCGCCCGCGATCCGCTCCTGCGTCGATCAGGCAACCCGTATCGCCGCCGACCGGGGGGCATCGGAGGTCGATCCCGGCGATCTCCTGATCGCCGTCGTGCAGAGCGGCGGCGAGGTCGCGACGGCGCTGCACGAGCTCGGCGCCGAGCCGGCCACGATCATCGAAGCGGAGTGGCACCGGCTGCCGCACCTGGGTGGGCCGCCGGCGCAGGGTGCGACGGCGCCACGGCTGGGGACGGCGGCGACGACGGTTCTCGACGACGCCGCCGCGGAGGCGAAGCTGCTCTCCCACCCGCCGACCGCGCGCCTGCATCTGCTGCTGGCGCTCGCCTACCGCACCGCCGGCACCGCGTTCGACACGCTGACCGAGGCCGGCGTCACGCTCGTCGACCTGCGGCTTTTCGCACAGCGGCTCGCTCGCGCCGGTGCGGAGCAGCCGAACGGCTCCGCACCCGCCGGCGCCCAGGTCCGCCCGCTGCCGCAGCGGAAGGTTGCGCACGGCTTCCGGCCCAGCCCGATCTTCCTCATCCCGATCGCGGCCGCCGTCCTGGGCGGCATCGGACTCTGGACCGGCAACGCGGCCGTGCGCTGGCCGGCGATGCTCTGCTTCGTACTCGGCGGCTGGATCGTGACGATCTGCATTCACGAGTTCTGTCACGCAATCACGGCCTACTGGGGCGGCGATCGCTCGGTCGTCGACTCCGGCTACCTGACGCTGAACCCGCTGCGCTACACGAATCCGCTCCTCAGCATCGTGCTGCCGCTCGTCTTCATCCTCCTCGGGGGAATCGGGTTCCCGGGCGGGGCGATCTACTTCGACCCGCGCGCGCTGCGGAACCGTGGCTGGCAGTCGCTCGTCTCGGCCGCCGGCCCGATCGGCACGCTGCTGTGCCTGGTGCTGCTGGCGCTCCCGTTCCTGACCGGGTGGTGGGTGCCGCTCTACAACGGCACCAACGGGCTCTTCTGGGCCGGGCTGGCGCTGCTCGCGTTCCTCCAGATCACGATCTTCATCTTCAATCTGCTGCCGGTGCCGCCGCTCGACGGTTGGGGGTTGATCGCGCCCTATGTGCCGGCGCACGTTCGCTACCAGGCGGCTCGGCTCGGCACGTTCATCCTGCTCGGGATCTTCCTCCTGCTCTGGCTCGGCCCGCTGAACCAGGTCTTTTTCTCGGTCCTGTTCACGATCTCCGACGCCGTCCACGTGCCCTACTTCCTGATCTACAAGGGCC